>JAHDBB010000618.1 GCA_020630635.1 Chitinophagales bacterium | reverse complement strand
GAAATGATTGTGGTTCCTATTTTAGTGGAACTTCGCAACCTCACCAATAAATTTTTTACGATTTATTCTGGAGAATACCTCAATGTAGATGAAACAAAAGGTCTCAAAGGTGAATGTGATTTTATCATTGCCAAAGATACTGGTTCTTTCAATATCAATGTTCCTATCCTTCAAGTACTGGAAGCGAAAAAGCATGATATAGAAGTAGGGATTCCACAATGTGCTGCACAAATGATTGGAGCGCATTTATACAATCAACAAAAGGGATTGGATTTGGAAAAAATCTATGGTTGTGTCACCAATGGCGATACTTGGCAGTTTTTAAAATTGGAACAAAATCTTATTTCCATTGACATCAAAAAATATTATCTTGGTAATTTGGAAGAATTGATGGGTGTTTTAAAAAGTATTATTGATTATTATCAAAACCAACTAAGTGTTTAGGATAGAACGACAAGTGATAGTGATTTTTGTTTCTTTTTAATTTCAAACAATTATTCCTCGAACTGATATTCAGGATGTCCTAATTGCCAAAAAGCAAAGGAGAATAGATTGGCATACCTTTTAATTGTTTGTGATTCTGTATTTCCATAACCATGTCCTGACTTATAATCTACCCAAAAGATAATTGGCTTATCGGAAGCATTATAAACCTGTAGTTTGGCGGCAAATTTGCCAGGTTGCCATGCACACACTCTAGGATCATTCATACCAGCCGTTATCAAGGTAGCAGGATACTTTACACCTTTTTGTAATTGCAAGTACGCATCCATTTCTATTAATCCCTTACACTCATCGGGATCAGTACTAATGCCATGATCTCGAATACTAGGGGCAGGATTGGGTGAATGTTCTACTCTCAACATATTCATCCCTCCCGTTTCTGTAATGGCGACAGCATACAAATCTGGTCTTGCAGTCATCGCTCTTCCAATCAATATTCCTCCAGAACTTCCACCTGCCATAGCTATTTTATCAGGACAAGTATAGTTTTCGTTAATCAGATATTCTGTACACGCAATAAAGTCTTTCCAAGTATTGGGTTTGTTGGTTTTGCGCCCTCCTTGAAACCAAGCTTCTCCTTTCTCGCCTCCTCCTCTAACGTGTGCAACACAATAGATTCCACCTTGTACTACCCACATTAATCTAGCGATAGGAGAAAAATCAGGTTTAAAAGAAATATTGTGCGCTCCATATCCCTTCATTAAAGTGGGATGTTGTCCATTTAATTCAATGCCTTTTTTATGAATGATAGACAAAGGCACTTCCTCTCCATCATGCGATTTTACAAGGACTTCTTTTACCACAAAATCATCAAATTCAGGATAGTTGTCTAAAGGACTAAGGTTGGCTTTTATTAATTGTTTATTTACGTACTTGTATGATGTTTCAGCATTTATCCAACCGCTTGTCGTAATGGATATATCGGCATACCTTCCTCCTTTACTACTAAGTTTAATCGTTCCTGCTGGATGAGTTAAAGGAATATTTATCTCGTTTCCATCTTGGAGTAAATAGAGTTTACTTTCGACTCCATTTTTAACACGCGTGAAGTAAAGTCCATCACTCGTCACTGCGAAATTATCAATGATGGCATCGGCTTTTGAATCTGCCAATAGAGTAGACCTTCCTAGCGATTCTTTTCCAATAGTAATAGACCTAATTTGACGATTCACAGTATTTTTTACGGATGGGTATACATAAGTGTCGTTTATTAATACACCATAACCAGCTTGATCCTCTATTTTTAATAATGGCTTCCAATCAGGTATTCCCTGTTCTAGTTCCTCTATAGTTGCATAATATACATCTGGACATTTGGAGGCGCTAGGCTTACGCACATAGCCCAATATATACTTATCCGATGGATCGAAAATATCAATATGCAAAAAGTCATTCGGTACGATCTTCAGTTGCGGATGAGTATCTTTACTAAAGAAAACATTCAGCTCCTTTGGATCATCTCCAATATAGTAGCGAACTACTTTCGTATTTTTCCAAAGATTTGTCGAGTTAATATCAATTACGGGACGATGTATGTAGGCAAAGCCATTGTTGTTGGGAAACCATTTAACATTGGTGAAACAGTGTGTGATAATTTGTGGTAATACTTTGCGAGTGGTCATATCCAAAATGATCATTTCACTAATTTCAAAGCCACTATGGGTAATCGCTATGACCAAATACCGCCCATCCCAACTGGGGCGAAGATTACTAATGACATATTTCCTTTTCGTTTCAGGCTTATAATCTTTTGGGTCATATAGCAATTCATCTTCACTATCTTCCTCTTTTCGATAAAATACTTGTGCTGTCTCAGCTCCTTTTTCTTGTTTTAGAAAAAAGCATTGATCGTCTTTTGTTACATTAACATTAGAAATCACATAAGATTTTCGCTGACTTAAGTCTTCCATTTTCTTAATCAATACATCTCTTCCTGGAATATTTTCAAGGATATTCTCTGCATAAACCCCTTGTGCTTTGAACCATGCTTGTACGGCTGGATCTTTGGGGTCTTCGAGATTGCGATAATGGTCGGTGATCTTCGTACCAAAATAATCTTCGGTAACGGGTTTAGAAGGAGCAATGGGATAATTGTACTGGGTTTTATTCATATTTGTTTAATAGGTTTAAGTATCGTCTTTGAAAACTGTTTAATAATATTAGGAGCGAAAGGACTTAATAATGGTGAATTATGAATGATCAATTATTAATGCGGTTCTGATTGTGATTTTTTATTTTTGGAGCGAAAGTTTGGTACTTCGTCGTGTTGGAAAGTCCCGCTATCCGTTCTTATGAATGCAGCCAACGTTTTCCTAAGCCAACGCATTGCATTCATACCACTACTATCGGGGCTATTTGGTTGGGGACACAACGTTTATCCTTAAAGGGACGAGCTATTCAGATTTTACATGTTGGGACGAAGTGACGTGAAGGGACGCTTACTTTATTAAAATCGACTCAATTTGTCTCTGATAGAAAAAACGTCCCGTCGTCCCAAAATCCACACACAGAACCGAAACGTCCCATCGTCCCAAATCCACGAACAAAACCATCATTTTACTCCCCATCTCTCCAACGAGCTGCTGCGATCACTCGATCAGCGATACGAGCAAAAGGCAAACTTTGTAAGTACACTTTACCTGGTCCCGTCAAAGTGGTCAAGAATAAACCTTCTCCTCCAAACAAAGCATTTCTAACGCCGCCAACAAACTTGATGTCGTAATCAACTGTATGAGCAAAAGCGGTGATACATCCTGTATCCACTTTCAACACCTCCCCTACTCCCAAGTCTTTTTCCAAAATAGTCCCACCTGCATGTACAAATGCCAATCCATCTCCCGACAATTCTTGCAAGATAAAACCTTCTCCACCAAATAAGCCTACGCCTATTTTTTTGGTAAAGGCAATTTTTACATCTACTCCAACTGCCGAACACAAGTAAGCGTCTTTCTGACAAAAAAATCGTCCACCCATTTTATCCAAAGGCAATGGAATTACTTTACCAGGATAAGGAGCTGCAAACGCAATCCTTTGATTTGTTTCAACATGATTGGTATAAGTTGTAATGAAAAACTTTTCCCCTGTCACCATCCGTCTCAATCCTTTTAACATGCCTCCACCTGTATTCGTTTTCATTTGAATACCTGTATCCATGTAAAGCATCGTACCTATTTCTGCACGCACTCCTTCCCCACTCTCCAACACAATTTCAACGACTTGTATATCGTCTCCATAGATTTTAAAATCAATGATGTCTGCCATTTTTCATATTTTTTGAGTTCAATAAGTTTTGGTCATATCCTCATCTACACAAATTATAAAGTCGGCTCGTCCTTTGTGTTCGTC
>JAHDBB010000617.1 GCA_020630635.1 Chitinophagales bacterium | reverse complement strand
CCTGATACATTGGCATTCAATTGGACGCTTCCGCCTGGTTCAATACAAGCATCTTCTGCATCGACCATAATCGTATTTTCAGTAACATCTGCACAAGCCTCACCACAAGCTCGTCTAAACTTTAAAACGACATTGACATTATCATCATCATCACAACCATCCCCATTGGCATCGGCATCTTGTTGATCTGCATCTTGATAAATTGCCATGTAATATTGTGTGGTATCATCTGCTACTGGAGTCGCTACCAATTTCCAAGAATTAAAACCTTCGCCACATTCTTGATAGGCTAAGTTGTCACATGTTCCATCAATTGAATAATAAAACTCATAGTGAACATCATCGGCTCCTTCGACTACTTGAAATTCAAAGGAACCACCTGGTTGTACACCAAATGTGACCCAAAGGACATCTCCACAAGCATCTGGTACTGCACCACAGTTTTCTTGTAAATCAAAAGTTGTTATGCCTGCACTGGGGTCTCCTGTAATATCAACACCTGAAGTGGTATTGGCGGCACTTCCACAAGGAACGACATTGCTGCCATTGTTAAACTCATACTCAAAGGCGGTACAAGGGTCATTGGCAAAAAGAGAAATGCTTGTGAGCAAGCACAGGATAGTTATACTCCAAAAGGAGTACAAGGAGGGTAGTTTGGTTTTCATAGAAAGTTTTTTTAGTTAATTATAAAATTAGGTTTTACATCCTACCGAGTCTTTAATTATTATTTTTTTTGATTGGGAGAGAACAGAAGTAGCTTCGTCGTAACAGATCTCCCCGCTATCCGTTCTTATAAATACAGCCAACGTTTTACAAAGCCAACGCTCTTGCATTTATACCACTACTATCGGGTCTATTTGGTTTTGGATCGTATTTCTTAGTCCCAGTTTTATAGACAGTCCTCTTCCATGTACCAGCTAAATCGACTTTAGTGATATTTAATAATGGAAAGCAATAAATTAATTAAATGATGTGTTTTCTACAGACTTGGTGACTTCTACAACTTGATTCACTTCATTTACACCACAATAGTTTTTTATTTAAATAATACAAATATATAAATTTTACCTAACAAAACCGCACTATGATTTATAAAAAATCAACATTTAATATATACAATAGATTCCTATAACAATAGAAACCCATCCAAAACACATCATAATAAATTGAATATCAAAACTTTAAACACCAATGCATTTTATTCCAAAAACTTTCAAAACATGACAATATTTTCACATTAAAAGTCTAATGTAATTCATCAATATACTTAAAAATCTATCAGTGTTTTTCGCTATTGTACTATATAGTTGGTATACGTGCTGCCCCTAACCAACTAGCCCCGATAGTAGTGGTATCACTAAAGTGGGTGGGCAAAAGGGTTCGGGTGGATTAGTGATAAGAACGGATAGCGGGACTTTCCAACACGACGAAGCTCCTAAAAGTTCGCTCCTAAGTAACGAGAAAAAAAATAAAAAACCCCAGACATTCATCAAGAACATCTGGAGTTTGCTATCTAACCTTTAAACTATAGACATCTTATTGTTTTATAACCTTAATGGTTTGAGACTCTCCTTTCATTTGTACCTTGATGTGGTATAAACCAGCAGGTAAATCGGATAAGTCAATCATGTCTTGGTTCCACCCTTCTTGGGCTAAAGTGCGTTGTTCTAAAACTAACTCGCCCGAAGAAGAATAAACCGTAATGGCTTTTTCTAAAGATTCATTGGCAGTGATATTGATGTTTATTTGATCTTGTGTAATGGTTGGATACACTTTTTCAACACAGAAAATCTCGTTTTCACATCCTATATTTTCGGTATTGTCTTCTCTATATCCATTGTAATAATTAGAGCCTTGTACATAATAGTAACAAGTACTCACACAACCATTGGCATCGGTAACAGTCAGATAAATATAGGCACTTCCTGGATAGTTGTAAATGTAAAGTGACTCTCCATAATAACTTCCACTAATGGCACAATTGCCACTGACTTGCCATAGATAACTGTAAGGAGCTGTTCCACCTGAAACAATTGCATCGAATACATTGACGGTATAGGCTTGACAATATCCTCCTTGATAGTTATAAATGCCTGTATATAAATCACAAGGATCACATTCTTCAACGGTTATGTCATAAGAACAGTAATACTTGTTACCACTTTCATCGGTAAACTCGTAAGAAACGGTTTCAGTTGTGCCACCTGCTAACCAGTCGCCATCACTTGGACCACCAATTTGTTGCCAAGAACCTCCACAAGGAATCTCCATTACAAATTCTGCACAGTCTTGATTATCGAAATCTGCCCATTGACCATTTGATCTCAAAATCTTTACATAATCTTGACCGTAGTAATCGTTGGGTTGATTAGGATACCAGTTTTGATAATTGAGTGGATCGCCATTGACCCATTCAAAGTTACCTTCAATATTCTTGTCATGTAAACCAATCCAAGCTCTTGATTGCATAATAGCATTTTGGATATAAGCATTTTCACCAGCATCATTGATGACCACTAAATGACCTCCATTGGCTTGTGAATAGTAATTGGCTTGTTCCCAAGTGTAATAACTATTGGCCGAGCAATAATATTGACTTCCATTATAGGAACCGATGTAGATAAATCCAGGTATATATGCTCCATCCACACATTCTTCAATTTCACAAGAAGGATCAAAGGTTGGAGTTGTCAAGTGTACGGTTGCGCCTCCACTAGCAGGATGACATTCTAAAACCATATCTTCTGGACAAACCACACAATCAAAATTGCATTCATTGACGGTTACATCGAATGAGCAAATCGAAATATTGCCATCGCTATCGGTATATTGATAGGTGATTGTTGTTGTTGTATTTCCTAAGAAGAAGCTACCAGAAGGAGGACCAGCGATTTGTTCCAATGTTCCAGACTCGCAAGGTATTTCCATCACACATTCATAATGATACGTATGATCTCTATCTGTCCATTTTCCAGAATCTCGTCTAAATCGAGTATAATGTTCTGTTCCACCTAAGTTATTAGGTTGACCAGCTTCCCAATTGGTATAAGTTGTTGGTTCACCATTGACCCATTCAAAATTGCCTTCTGAATTAAGGTCGTTGAAGCCAATCCAAGCATTTTTAGCCATCAAGAAACTTTGTATAAACGCATTCTCACCAGCATCATTAATCGTTGCTAAATGACCTCCGCTACTTTGACAGAGATTATTGGCTTCGTGCCAAGTATATCCACTATAAGAGGAACAATAGTAATGGCTTCCGTTGTACGTTCCTGCATAAATAAAGCCTGGTATATGTGGTGCATTGTCTTCGCATTCGCCTTCACAGTTAGGATCTATGGTTGGTTCATCCCAATGTACTGTTGCCCCTGTATAAGAATCACAATCAACTACTATATCATCAGGGCATTCAATACATTCTGATTCACAACTACATGCCTCTTCATTGAAAATCGTTCCAACTGGACAATCAGGTGTATTGGAAATTGTGCAAGTTACAGGATCATAAATATCCGTTGTCAATGGACATCCATCATCTGGATCTGGTGGTGTATTGATACAAGTACAATTGTTCGCATCATATTCATCTAATGTCAATGGACATCCATCATCACAATCTGGTGGTGGGATTGGTGTATTTACACATTCGCAAATTGCGCTATCATAAGAATCGGCTGTGTTACAATCTCCGTCATCACAATCTGGTGGTGGGATTGGTGTATTTACACACTCGCAAATTGCGCTATCATAAGAATCGGCTGTGTTACAATCTCCGTCATCACAATCTGGTGGTGGGATTGGTGTATTTACACATTCGCAAATTGCGCTATCATAAGAATCGGCTGTGTTACAATCTCCGTCATCACAAT
>JAHDBB010000616.1 GCA_020630635.1 Chitinophagales bacterium | reverse complement strand
TATTGAAGCAGAAGTTGAAGGAGTTGGCTTAGTTTGGTGACTGGTGACTGGTGACGTTTTCGGTTCATTACTTGGTTTTGGGACGATGGGACGTTTTGCTGTTCAGTTCGTGGTTTTGGGACGATGG
Source organism: Chitinophagales bacterium (assembly GCA_020630635.1). Lineage (GTDB taxonomy): Bacteria > Bacteroidota > Bacteroidia > Chitinophagales > UBA2359 > JAHDBB01. The sequence goes on along the minus strand of JAHDBB010000616.1, from coordinate 3,756 downwards.
GACGTTTTATTTTGCTTCTAAAATAAGTCAATTAATAAAAGCAATCGTCCCCTCACGTCCCGTCGTCCCTATACGTCACTTTTAAACTGGAACTAAGAAGTATCTTGCCACAACCATCTAGACCTGATAGAAGTGGTATTCGTGTAGAAGCGTTGGCTGCCTAAAACTAAGCTACACGAATGAGAACGGATAGCAGGGAGACCTGTCACGATGAAAGAGTAATAACCGTTCTCTCCTAAAGTGAAATAAAAAAATCGGATTACGCTGCTATATAAAACAGGGTAATCCGATTACAAATATCTTCTTTACTGTGAAAAATCTTACGTTTAAAATTCCTCACTAAGCCATTCTTCATACAATTTTTTCTCGGCACTAGAAGCATCACTTTTTTTAGAGATTTGGAAACTGCTTTTTGGATTATTGGTCAATTCCAATTGTAAAGTTCTTAATTTTCCATCACGATTAATGGTCAGCTCGACGGTATCGCCTGGCTTTTGAGCTTTGATAAATTTACCCCAATTATCATTGACCCGATAACCATTGATGGCAATTACTTCATCATTGACATTGAGATCACCATGCCATGCAGCCGTATTGCGAACAATCGACTTGACCATTAATCGACCTTCATCTAAAGAGATACTCGCACCTAAATAAGGATTGGTATTGCCTTCGTTATGATCGGTGATTTCTAAACCGACATAGCCCAAATATTTGTTGTAGTCTAAAGGCTTACATCCATAGATATAGCTATCAAAAAATTCTTGGAAAGAAGTGCCTGCAATATCCTCTATCGTTTTTTGCATTTCTTCATCGGTAAAACCTCGTTGTTGTTTCTTATAAAACTCTTGATAAAGATAACGCATCACATCGTCTAAACTTTTGGCTCCTTTGGTTTCATGACGAATGGCTAAGTCTAATAAGCTCGTAACCGCAGCACCTTTCTGATAATAAGAAACACAACAGTTGTTGGTATTTTCATTTTTACGATAGTACTTAATCCAAGCATCAAAACTAGATTGTGTCAAGGATTGTACTTCGCTACCAGGTGTATTTTCACAATATTCAAATACCTTCGTCAACATATTGTTAAGATACTGTTCTGCTGAAAGCCATCCGCCTCGTCTCAATAAGTACTCGTCATAATAACTGGTAAAACCTTCCATAACCCAAAGTAAGTTGGTGTAGTTTTCGTTTTGGTAATCGAAAGGACCTAACGCTTTAGGACGAATACGTTTTACATTCCAAAGGTGAAAATATTCGTGAGCAGCTAAACTGACAAACTTCATGTAAGAGTTTTGGGAACTGTATCCCCAACGAGGAAAAATCAAGCTGGTAGAATTGAGATGTTCTAGACCACCGTAGCTATTTTCGGTATTTAAGACAATGTAGGTATAATGCTCACAAGGATGTTCCCCAAATAACTCTGTTTCAACATCGGCTACTTTGATAAAATCCTTTTTCATCTGTTCAACATCGTAGTTGCCTTCTCCATCAATGGCGATATAGTGTGGAATCCCTTGTGCTGTAAATTCATGAATTTCGTGATTCCCAATTAAAATGGGACTGTCTGCTAAAACATCATAATTAGGAGCTGTCAAAGTCCACTTGTGGCCATCATTGTCTAATCCAGTAGAAATTTGTTTCCAAGTACCATAAGGCTCAATGCTAACCGTTGTAGGTAAATCTACTCGGTCATCTACATACATAAAGATACTAGTTCCATTCAAATAAGCCTTATCAGAAGTTACATAACTGGTACGAACAGACAACTCGTAAGCATATACTTTGTAACTGACCTGCATACTTTTGACATCTTTGGTGTTGATGCGCCAAGTATGTTTGGCTATTTTATTAAATTCTAAAGCATTGCTACCATTTTTAGCCTTGAAGCCTTCCACATTTTTGGGAAATTCTCGCACCAAATAAGAACCAGGAGTCCACACAGGCATCTTGATGTCCGTTTCATCTTGATCGATATTATCAATTTGCATGGTGACTTCCACATAATGAGTGTGTGGTTCTGGAATACTCAATGTATAATTAACCGTCAAATCTTTAGCGACTTCAACCGCTTTAACCTCATTTTTTTTGTCAAAAAAGTGAATTTCTTCTTTTGCTTTCATAGAATTTGTAAAATTTATCAATATAATTGCCAAAATAAATAACTCTAGATTCTTCATTGGATTACATATTTTGGACGCAAAATTATTATTTTAAACTGAAATCAACCTATTTTATTTCTAAAATGTTGAGACTTGTAAACTATAATAAGTCTCTCAAGAAATCCAGAAGACCTTATTATCTGACAAGTCAGGTCGTATTTTTCGATTTTTCAGTCGGGTATTTTGTATGTTTACGCAAAAAATAACAAAAAGTAAATCCAAAACCCCATATATTGTGAAAATATTACATACAGCCGACTGGCATTTAGGTAAACGACTCGGTAATTTTCATCGAATTGAGGAACAAAAAGACGTTTTAGAGGAGATTTGCCAAATTGCGGATGACCAAGAAGTCGAAGCTATTATTATTGCTGGCGATTTGTACGATCACTTCAACCCTTCCAATGAAGCCGAAGAACTTTTTTATAAGACCTTAAAGCGTTTGAGCAAAAATGGAGAAAGGGCTGTCATCGCTATTGCAGGCAACCATGATTCTCCTGAAAGGATAGAAGCCCCCAAACCATTGGCGAGAGCTTGCGGTATTATTTTACTAGGTTTTCCCGATTCCCAAGTTCAACCTTTTGAGCTAGAAACAGGCTTGAAAATCCTAAAAAGTGCCGAAGGTTTTATCGAAATCCAATTGCCTCAACAAGAAGTTCCTTTACGATTGATTACGACTCCTTATGCCAATGAGCATCGTTTAAAAAAGTATCTAAAAGATATGGAGGTAGAAGAATCTGCTGCTTTGCGAACTTTATTGCAACGAAAATGGCAAACATTGGCGGATGAATTTTGCGATAAAAATGGTGTAAATATTTTAGTGACACATTTATTTTTGATGAAAAAAGACAGTGATCCACAAGAAGAACCCGAAGGTGAAAAAAATATTTATGTTGGTGGAGCTTCGGCTATTTATACTGAAAATATACCCAAACAAATGCAGTATGTCGCATTAGGTCATTTACACCGTTATCAATGTTTGAGTGAAACTCCTTGTCCCATTATTTATAGTAGCAGTCCTTTAGCTTACAGTTTTGCAGAAGCCCACCAAAAAAAGTATGTAGTCATTTTAGAAGCCACACCCAATCAGCCCATAGCATACCAGCGCATCGAATTAAAACAAGGTAAATCATTGGCTCGTACGACTTGTGAAAGTGTCAATGAAGCCGTTCAATGGTTGGAAGAGAATCAAGAATCTTGGGTAGAACTCACCATGAAGACGGACAAATATTTGGAAGGAACAGAACGCAAGTTATTGCATGAAACACACAAAGGCATCATTGCCATTTTACCCCAAGTCACCAACAATGATGCGGAAAAAGAACAAACACAATATGTCGATTTAAGTAAAACAGTAGAAGAGCTTTTTATCGAATATTTTAAATCTAAAAATAATTCCAAGACTCCAAGCAACGACATTATTGCCCTTTTTCGAGAGATGCAAGGGGAGTAAAATTAGATGACAAAAAGATATTTTTAGGAGCGAACTTTTGAGTGCTTCGTCGCATTAGAAAGTCCCGCTATCCGTTCCTATGAATGCAGCCAATTTTTAGGCAGCCAACGCATTTGCATTCATACCACTACTATCGGG
>JAHDBB010000615.1 GCA_020630635.1 Chitinophagales bacterium | reverse complement strand
AGCGGGACTTTCTGTAACGACGAAGCATCCAAAAGTTCGCTCCCAAAAAAGAAAAATAAAACTTATCTTCTATCAATAAAAGCAATGAATGGTAGGGATGAAGTGTACAAACAGCATCAAAAGTCACTTGTCACCAACCACTCATCACAAAAAATATACTCAACCATGCAACAACAAAAAGTCGTATTAATTGAGGGCTGTCGAACGCCCTTTTTGAAATCAGGAGGAGCCTATATGGACCAAATGTCCTATCAATTGGGCAAACATGCGATACAAGGATTATTTAGTAAAACAGGCTTGAGTCCTGAAATCGTGGAAAGGGTTATATTGGGAACAGTCATCTCCAATCTTAAAACCAGTAACGTTGCCAGAGAAGCAGCCGTTGCAGCAGGGATTCCGAATAAAGCCGCTTGTCATACCGTCGCACAAGCATGTATTTCTGCCAATCGTGCCATCTCTACCGCCTGTTTAGAAATTGCAGCAGGACAAGTTGATATTATTATTGCAGGGGGCGTGGACAATACTTCTGATACACCGATTACGTATAAAAAAGAGATGCAAAAAAAGTTGTTTAATGCCCAAAAGTTAAAAACAACTGCCGACTTTTTGAAATTTGCAACGACCCTTCGACCAGCCGATTTTGCACCAGAACGCCCACAAGTTGCCGAGTTTGCCACCAATCGAGTGATGGGAGAGGATTGTGATATTATGGCGGCTCGTTTTGAAGTAAGCAGAGAAGAACAAGACGAATTTGCTGTACGATCCCATCAATTAGCAGCCCAAGCTTGGGACGAAGGACATCTTGAAAAAGAAGTAGCGACTGTGATGGTTCCGCCTCGTTTTGATCTCATTGAAAAAGATGATGGAGTACGAGGGGATTCTACTGTAGAAAAAGTCGCAAAGTTACGTCCAGCCTTTGATAAAAAATTTGGAACCTTAACCGCAGCCAATTCCTCCTTCCTTTCTGATGGAGCAGCCGTTACTTTATTGATGAGCGAAAAAAAAGCAAAAGAATTGGGTCTAACTCCCAAAGCGGAAATCGTCGATTTTGTTTTTACAGGACAAGATTTAGAGACCGAATTATTACTTGGACCAACGTATGCCGTTTCCAAATTATTTGAACGCAACAATATGAATTTTGATGATGTAGATGTCATCGAATTTCATGAGGCCTTCGCTGGACAAATATTGGCCAATCTCAAATGTTTGGCTTCCGACGAATTTGCCAAAGAAAAATTGGGTCGAGATAAAGCTGTTGGAGAAGTACCAATGGAAAAACTGAATCGTTGGGGAGGATCACTTTCTATTGGACATCCTTTTGGCGCAACAGGCGCAAGATTATTGACTACCACCGCCAATCGTTTGATTCATGAAAATGGACAGTATGGTGTTTTAGCAGCTTGTGCGGCTGGCGCACATGGACATGCGATGTTAATTAAAAAGTATTGATTTTTGGTGATGAGTGATTCTTCAAAATCTTAAAAAAAATAAACAAAAATGAACCAATTAGATTTCTTTCAGTTAGAAAATAAAGAGGGCATTTGTACGATATGGATTGACAATCAAAAAGACGGTATTAATATCGTATCGCCCAGTATTATTACGTTGATGGACAATATGTTTACCGAGCTTTTAAAAGATGAAACCATCAAAGCATTTATCCTCATTTCCAAACAAAAAGACTTTATTGCAGGAGCCGATATTCGCTCTTTTGAAATCGAAAAAGAAGGAGACTTTTTACCTTTCCAAAAAAGAGGTCATGAGATTCTCAACGAGTTAGAAAGTAATCCAAAGCCCATTATTGCAGCGATTCATGGAAGTTGTTTTGGCTTGGGAACAGAAATAACATTAGCTTGTCATGCACGCATTGCTTCCAATTCTCCAACGACTAAAATCGCTTTACCTGAAGTCAAATTGGGCATCTTGCCAGGAGGCGGAGGAACGCAGCGTTTACCCCGATTGATTGGCATCCAAAAAGCCTTAGATATGATGCTGACAGGTAAAAATATCTATGCTTACCAAGCTAAAAAGATGGGCTTATTTGATGAAGTTGTAGATGAAAATAAATTGCATCATGCAGCGAAGATGATGGCTAAAAAGTTGATGGAAACTAAAATGAATCGAAAACAAAATAAGACGTTAGGAGACAATGTATTAGAGTCCAATCCTGCTGGTCGAAGAGTCTTATTTAGTCAAGCTCGAAAGATGGCCAATAAGCAAGCAAGAGGCAATTATCCTGCTGTTCCATCTATCATTGATTGTGTCGAAACAGGTTTTGCCAAAGGAATAAAAGCAGGCTATGAAAAAGAATTAGAACTCTTTGAAAAACTATTATTGACTTCCGAAAGTGCAGGTTTACGAAACCTCTTTTATTTGATGACCGACAACAAAAAGAGAGAAAAACCAGAAAAACCTTTGCAAACATTGGGAATGATTGGAGCAGGTTTTATGGGAAGTGGGATTACAGAAATAAGTGTCAAGAATGGCATAAATGTTTATTTGAAAGATATAAATGCAAAAGGGATTGCAGATACCCAAAAAGCGATTTGGAAAGGCTTGCAAAAAAAGATAAAATACAAAACACTTCGCCCTATTGAAGCCGATCAAATTATGGGACGCATTTATCCCCGTTTGACCTACAAAGGGTTTGAACATGCCGATATTGTGATAGAAGCCGTTTTAGAAAGAATGGACTTGAAAAAACGCATCATTGATGACATCCAAGAACATTGTAAAGACGATGTAATCATTGCGACCAATACTTCTGCTTTGTCGGTGACAGAGATGGCAGAACACGCCAAACGTCCAGAACAAGTCATCGGAATGCACTATTTTTCTCCTGTTCCTAAGATGCCTTTATTGGAGATTGTCAAGACGAAATATACTAGTGAAGAGGTCATCAAAGCTTGTTATGATTTCGGTGTTCGACAAGGCAAGACGGTGATAGTCGTCAATGATTGTCCTGGTTTTTATGTCAATCGCATCTTGATTCCTTACCTCAATGAATGCCTTTTAATGGTGGATGAAGGCATCCCGATTGAGGCTATTAATGAGGCTTTAGAAAATTTAGGTTTTCCAGTTGGTCCATTTAAATTGTTGGATGAAGTGGGTTTAGATGTAGCAGCGCATGTCGTAGAAACAGGTAAAAAAGCAGCCGCAGATCGTCCTGATTTTCCTATCAATTTATCGGTTCCAGCGATGTATGAAGCAGGGCTTTTAGGGAAGAAAAGCAAGAAAGGATTTTTTAAATACAATGAAAAGGGTAAACGCACAGGAATCAATAAAGACGTTTATAACTTTTTCAAAGGCGAAGGCGACCAGCATTTAGAGGCTAACGAGATTCAACTACGAGCCTTATTTATGATGCTCAATGAAGCCTTAATGTGTTTAGAAGAGGGCATTATTGATTCAGAAGAAGCGGGCGATACAGGAGCCGTTTTCGGCATTGGATTTTTACCATTTACAGGCGGTCCATTCCGTTTTATGCGAAAGCAAGGCTACGAAAAATTGTCACAAGTTTTTGAGCGTTTAGAGGAAAAATACGGCAGTCGTTTCAAAGCTGCTAAGGTACTCAATGAGTTCCCACAAAAGGCTGCGACAGTTTAAATGGGGAGTAGTGACGATGGGATGTCTTATTAGTCGATGGTCAATAGTCCATAGTTGCGGTTCATTTCGTGAATTTTGAGCTGAAATCCTATCAATCTCGAAAAATCCAATAATCTTATTCATCTTTTGAGCTAGGAGCGAAGGTATACTTACTTCGTCGTTATAGAAAGTCCCGCTATCCGTTCCTATGAATGCAGCCAAGTTTTAGGTAGCCAACGCTTATGCATTCATACCACTACTATCGGGGCTATTGGGTTGAGGTCAGGACTTCTTAGTGTTAGAAGGCGGGACG
>JAHDBB010000028.1:2931-23660 GCA_020630635.1 Chitinophagales bacterium | reverse complement strand
GCGAAGTCCTTGTTACTTTTCATAATTTGGGGGGGACAAATCGCAACTGCGCCCGAACAAGATTTATTGGATGATCTGGAAAGACGAAAGCAAATGATTGCCAAACAACAAAAGAGGAAGGAGTAAATGATTGGTGGGATATTATCATTTGTAAAACCTATGAATCTGATGTCGACAAGGGAATGAATTCCCTCGCTCAGTAAGGTTCAATCTAATGTGAAAACAGAGGGACTTTAGTCCCGAAAAAAGACACCATATCCGTTTTTCATGATGACTTTAACGACTTACATTGGTGTCTGAAAAGGAATAAATTCCTTCTCTTTAAAGGTTTTATTAGTTTCTTTTGAACGAGGGATTTTAATCCCTTGTGAAATAGTTACGAGTCGAAAGACAAAATTCAAAAAAAATATCGTCCCCAAACCAAGAACAGAACCAAAAACATCCCATCGTCACTTTTCGTCACCTTTTCAAAAACCATCCCGTCTTCCCAAACCAAGAACAGAACCGCTACTACCGACCATCGACAACGGACTATGGACTAAAATAATGTCCCGCCGTCCCAAAACTAAAACCTACTCATTTGTTCCACCTTCTTTCGCTTTTTGAGCATTCAAGGGCTGTTCTTGGGTTTTCTTTTCCAAAAATTCGATAGCCGCTACCCGTCCATTCGTCAACAAAGTCTCCTTTTCTTCAACAGACATTTTGCGGACTCTAGAACTGATATTATCATCACTAACCGAGATGGTTTGTTTCCAATGTTCTGGTGTAAGATGTTGGCGATTGATATTTTCCAACATGATGCGATACATCGCTGTCACAAAATCCTTATGATCCTTGATAGGAATATCCGCTAATCCTTTTTGTTCTTTATCATTGGCTACTTGGGAAGGACTATCAATGCGAATACCCAATGTTTCTTTATTGATGATACTATCACCTTTTGGAGAAGTTTGGTCGAACATATAGATCGGAAAATTTTCTGTCACACCGCCATCTACGACCAAGTTATACTGGGTTGGGTCTTCGGGATTGTGAATAAGATTGCCGACTTCATCAATATAAACGGCTTCAAAATAAAAGGGAATAGACATCGTGATTCTAACCGCATTTTTGACCTTCATCTTAGGGTAGGTTTCTGCTGAAAAGAAGACGGATTCTTGATGGCTCAAACTACTTCCTGTGATATACAATGGCTTGTAGCCTTGTTCGATTAATTCCTCAAAAGTGATGTCTGCATCTCCTGTTTTTTGCTCAATGACTTCTTCCAACCAACTCATAAAGTTGCGTCCTTGAAACCAGCCATAGTGTTTTTTCAAGCGATGGATTCCACCAATAAAAAGCCCTTTTCCGTCATTAAATTTGTGGAACGGTGTATGATAGATGATGTCTTTGATTTCTTGGGCAGAGTAGCCCAATGCCACTGACATAGCTGTAATGCCACCAGAAGAAGTGCCTGCGACTTTTTCGATATTTTCTAAAATTCCCTTTGCTTCCAATTCTTCTAAAACACCTGCATAGGCGATTCCTTTCATACCTGCTCCCTCAAAAACCAAGTTTTTATAAGTAGTTTGTCCGATGATTTGAAGTTGAAAAAAAAGTGCGATGACCAACACAATTATTTTCTGCATTTTTTATATAGTTGATTTTGATTGAAATGCAAGAATAAATACCATCGTGTTAGCATACGCAAGCCAAGTTTTTAATAAAACGGACTTTGTATTATGGTGTTTGGGGTTTTAAATATTTGAAAATCAATTTTTTGAGGTTGTGAAAAAGGATTTTAGAGAAGTGCTGTTTTTAACACTTTCCTATTCATTTAACCATTCATTCAAGACCTCTTCCATCTTCTTATCTCTGATCGTTTTAATATGATGGGTGAGTTTTTCATTATCCAATTCATACTTAGCGACCATTTTTTCTACAAATTCTTGTTCTGTATCATCGAAGTCTTTATCAGAATATAGAGCAGTCGCAATCCAATAGTATAAAAGTTTGGTTTTAGATTCATCGTTTTTTAGACGGAACAAAGCCTTTTGAAATTCCAGTTTTTCAATTTCTTCTACCTCAATACCTAAGCCTGAAATGAGGTTATTAAAGTCCTTTTTTTCTGACTCTGTGTAAACCTCATCTGCATGATAGACTTCTAAAATAACTCGAAATAGATTGTTTCTGTCTGCCTCTTTCCATTGAGCGATTTGGAATTTTTCCGAAAGATTGTCAAAATAATGTAGTATATTCATTGTGTATCATATTTTCGTTAAAGAATTTTATCTTACTTAGATAAGTTGCAAAAGTAAGACTTTCAAGTGAAATATAGGATATTTTTTTGGATGGCTATGCACCAAAAGGCGTATGTATGGCATCTAATAAAAAGAGGGATGATTCAGTGTTTTGTAATGGTGAAAGTTTTTAGGAGCGAATGTTTAGGTGCGTTGTCGTGTTGGAAAGTCCCGCTATCCGTTCTTATCACCAAGCCACCCGAACCCTTTTGCCAACGCACATTGGTGATACCACTACTATCGGGGCTATTTGGGAAAGGTCTCAACGTTTAAAAAAAGGGACGTAAAAGGGGACGTTTAAAAAAATAGGGACGTAAGGGGACATTTGCAGTCCTTTTCGTGATTGTGGGACAATGGTGTATTTGTAGTTCTTTACTTAATTTATATATAAAAGAATCAATTATTAAAAGTTTAACGTCCCTTCACGTCCCATCGTCACCTTTCGTCCCGTTTTCTGGTACTAAGGAGTACATTCCAAAACCAACTAGACCCGATAGCAGCGGCTATGGTGAAAGTGTGTAGGCTAGAAGGTTTTGCCAGGCTTCACCATAATAGCGTATAGCGGGGAGATCCATCACGACGAAGTAAAAAACGTTCTCTCCAAAAATAAAAAAATCTTAAAATGAAAAAGTTTTTAAATCACTTCTTGCTCTTTATCTTAGGAGCAATTTGTTTACTTCCTTTTATTAATACCAACACCATGAATGCTCAAAGAAATTTTCAATTGAGTTGTAATAAAATATTTGGTACATCAGAAAAGATCATTGTACAGTATTATGATTACACTTATCGCCGTAAAAAAGAGGTTACAGAGGAGAACAATCCTACCTTGTATATGGCATTGTATCAATTAAAAGATCCGAAAGTTTTGTTTAATGGGCAAACCTATAATGGACAGCTTTGGGCAAAAGATGAAACCTTGAAAGAGGCGAAACTATTGGAAAGTTGGAAAGACGAGGACTTTTTTCTGGAAAATAACTATTACCGACAAGATATAAGATTAGATCCATTGTCTGCTGGTGTCTATGTGTTGGAAGTCATCAAAGATAATTATGTCTCACAAGTACCGATTTTTGTATCGGATTATGGCATCATTTCACGCTCAATGGGCAATGAAATTGTAGCCTATGTTTTTGATCGAGAGAGAGGTAATATTCAAAAAGATTATGAGCTTTGTGTCTTGCAAGAAGCACAAGACTTGACGGCAGAAAGCTATAAAAATGGCGTGGCATATTTTAAGATTAGAGATATGAAAGAGGCTCGATATTTGCCCATTATTGCCGAAAAAAATGGTCAGTTCGTTCCTTCTCAAACCTATTTAAACTGGTATTATTATCAACAAAATAATGCATTAAAAGGCTATGTTTTTTCTGATCGTTCTGCTTATCGTCCAGGTCAAACCGTCAACTTTAAAGGAATTTTTAGGCGATTGAATGGATTTGAACATGAAGTCATTGAAGGTGACACGATTACTTGTATGATTCGAGGTCCACAATATGGAGAGATTTTTAAACAAGACTTTCTTTTAGATAAAGATGGGGCTTTTTCTGCTAGTTTGGAGTTAGAAGAAGAAACCAAATTAGGTACTTATACGATTAGTTGGCAGTTGAAAGGCAACCAACAAAGACGTTATTATAACTATGGAAATGGACAATATCAATTTAGCGTTGAAGAATATAAAAAGCCAGAGTATGAAGTTTTAGTCAATTTGGATAAACCACAATATACGGTAGGAGATGAGATCAAAGCCGATATTGAAGCCCGTTATTTCTTTGGTGCGCCTGTTGCCAATGCACAAGTCACCTATAAAGTGATGCGAGAAAATTATCATGTGCCTTGGTACTATCGCTTTCGTTGTCATTGGTGGTATGAACCCTATTATACTTACAACAATAATCAAGAAGTCGTAGATAATGGAACGGCTGAAATAGGGGAAGATGGCAAATTGAGCATTACCTACAAAACCGATAAAAGCAAAGAACAAAACTTTCGTTATACCATCATTGCTGAAATCCAAGATGCCAGTCGTAGAACGATAACAGGTTCTTCCTCTGTCATTGTCGCTCATTCAGAGTTTACCTTGACGGCTCAAAGTGAAAAGTATTATTATCATCCAGATGAAAAAATCAAGATCAGAGTAGGAGCAAGCGATTATGTGAAAAACCCCGTTCAAACCCAATTTACTGCCCATCTAAAAGGGGGACGAAATTACTATTATTATAAAAAGGAAGAGAAAAGAAAAACCCTTAAAACCATTCAAGGAGAAACAGACCCAAAAACAGGAGAGACTTTTATAGAATTTGATGCACCCGAAACAGGACATTATACCATAGAAATTGAAGCAACTGACAGTCGAGGTAATACGACTCGTACTCGAACCTATGCTTATATATTGAATGAGGATGATAAACACTATCGTTGGTGGAGTCAAAATGCTGGACAGATTCAGATTATGACAGATAAAAAAGTCTATATGGCTGGTGATCCTTTAAAAGCCATGATTTATTTACCCGATGAAGCCGATGCATTAGTGACGGTCAATGGACAAGCTTTAGAGTACTATGACGCTTTAAAATTCAAGAAAAAAAGCAGAGACGAAGAAGGCTTATTTAGAGAAATAAATTTGGACATCAACGATAAGGCGTATGGCACAATGAATATTTATGCATGTTACGTTAAAAATGGACAAATTTATCAATATACGCAACCCATTACCATCATTCCACAAAATCGCTTTTTAGAAGTCGAATTGGCATTTGATGAAAGCGAATACAAACCTCGTACGACAGCAACAGCGATTGTAAAAGTGACAGATGAAAATGGAAAAGGAGTTCTGAATGCCAATGTAACTTTGAGTACGGCAGACGAAAGTATTTACTTCTTATATCCCGATAAAACACCCGATATTCGGAAAGCCTTTTTTGACCAAAGAGGTATTTATGAACGTACTGAAATGGGCAATTTTAATTCCTATAATCAAGCTAAGGAAATGAATCCCGAAGCGTTGTTATGGCGAAAAGCTCAATTTGATTTAGAGCTAAGTAGAGGTGCATTTGTACCTAATGGACAATGGCATAAGTTTACATATCTTAATAAAGAAGTACATGCTTCTAAAGAAGAAAAGTTGATGATTAGTGGTTTTGTAATTGATTATGATACAGGCAAGCCTTTAGAAAATGTTACCATTACTATTGGCGAAAATACTTTTAAAACAGATGAAAATGGTTTTTATGCTATCAAGGGTTTTGTTAAAGGAAAGAAAGATATAAGTTTTGTACAAAATGATAACAAAGTCATTATAGAGAATCTGACTTTTGTAGATGACAATGATGTTTTGTTAAATGTTGCTTTGAAAGAAGGAAAAGAAGAAATAATAGAACTTCCTGATATGCCAGATAGTTATCTTCTTACAGAAGATGGAAACTTAGGCATAGGTGGAGTACAAGAAGAACGCTTAGAAGCTGTAACCGTCGCTGGTACTCGTTCTTCAAAAAAACGACGGAGAATAGCCAAAACATCTGCTATGAAGTCAGCCCCACAGGGAGCAATGGGTGGAGCAGATGCAGATGATGGAGCCTCTTATTTTGATAAAGCGGAAGTATTACAACAGCCAACCGTCCGCACCAAATTTGAAGATGCAATTTATTGGAATCCCAATGTTACAACTGATAGCAACGGAGAAGCCAAAATACAAATCCAATTACCCGATAATCTCACGACTTGGCGAACAACAGCCAAAGTCATTACACCGACTACACAAGTAGGACAAACGCAAGCCAAAGTTGTCGTTACCAAAAATCTATTGGTTCGTATGGAAACACCACGCTTTATCAATGTTGGCGATAACTTAGTGATTGCGACCAATATTCACAACTACTTGGATAATGAAAAAAAGGTCAAAGTCCAATTGATGGCGAATGGTTTGGTGTTGGAAAATACCGAAAAAGACATCACTGTAGCAGCGAATGGAGAACAACGTATTGATTGGGAGGTTGAAGCCAAGTGGATTACAGATGCCAAGTTAACCGTCAAGGCTTTGACCAATGAAGAGTCGGATGCAATGGAGTTGGAAGTGCCTGTTCAACCTTATGGATTAGAAATTTTAGAGGCAGAATCATTGGCGTTACAAGATGAGCAAACGCAAAACTTTACCATTGAAATACCCAGAGATATTGACTTAACAACAGCCACTTTAGAACTAAATGCAGCACCTTCTGTTACTTCTGCTTTATTGAGTTCAATGGACCAATTGATTGGTTATCCTTATGGTTGTGTCGAACAAACGATGAGCCGATTTTTACCAACTGTGGTAGTAGCCAATACGTTAGAAAGTTTAGGTCAAAATTATGAAACGACTATTTCTAAAGCGGAATTACAAAAGATGGTGGCGCAAGGGTATAAACGTTTAAAGCAACTTCAACACAATGATGGTGGTTGGGGTTGGTGGCAACATGACGGATCACATCCCTTTATGACTGCTTATGTAATGAATGGTTTGTATCTTTCCAAAAAAGCAGGTTTTGCGATTGATGAAAGCGTTTATAAACGAGCTTTACATGCATTTGCCAATCAAGTTAAACAAGGACAATCAGCATCAGGACGGGATGGAGTCAATGATAAAGAAACCACTTTGGCTTATCAAATGATGGTGGCAATGAATATCGGTTTGACTGAACTCTGGAATCCAGATTTACCAAGAGGAAGCGAAGGTCCGTATGCTCAAGCTCTTTGGTTACAAGCAGCCGTTTTAGCCAAAGATGATTTTGTTCAAAAAGTAATGATAGAACGTTTAGAGAAAGGGGCAATTCGAGAAGGAACTTCCACTTATTGGGGAGGCAAGAAGTTTTACTATCGTTGGCAAGATGATCGAGTCGAGACAACTGCCAATGTGATCAAAGCCTTATCAATGGTCGATGTTCAACACAAAGATTTACCCAATGCCATCCAATGGATTCTCAAACAACGTAAAGGCAATAGTTGGCACAACACTCGCCAAACAGCCATGACGATTTACGGCTTACAAGAGATTATCAAAAATGAGGTCAATCCTAATATGGAATTAGAGATTTATGTCAATGGTAATTTTGTAAATAAACGCAAGGTGACAAATGACAATGTTTTTGAAAAAGCGACAACCTTTAAACTTACAGGAGAACGTTATTATGCAAGTGCAGATGATAAAATCGACTTAGAAAAATATGATGTTTTAAAAAGTGGAAACAATACGATTGAAGTCCGTCAAACAGGAAAAGGGACACATTATATCAATACCAAATTGACCTATTTTGCAGCAGGAGAACAGTTGGAAAAATATCAAAAACACAAACCTATTTTTGAAGTAAAGCGAAAATATTACAAGCTCATTCCAGAGCAATCCAATCAAGGTTTGGTGTATGACAAAAAGCCGATTGACAGAAAAGACATAAAATCAGGCGATAATATTTTTGTGGAAGTATCCGTCAAATCAGACAAAGATCAAGATTATGTTTTGATAGAAGATCCGATTCCAGCAGGTTGCGAATTTATCAAAGATACAGATAGTTACATTCTCAAAGGCAACGAAAGGCAACCGCAAGGTCGTCGTCGAGGTAGAAGAGCTTATCGTTCTTATTGGAATCATTGGTACACCCACCGAGAATATCGAGACGAGCATTTAGCCTTGACCGTTACCAAGTTCAATGCAGGAACGTATGATTACTCTTATATGATGAAGGCACAAATTCCTGGAGAATATCAAGTGAAACCAACCTTAGTACAACTAATGTATTATACAGAAAATCGAGGTTATAGTGACTTCGCAAAAGTGAAGATAAAATAGGGAGTTAATCATTTTGCTTCTAAACTTGTTTACCTTTTTGAAACTTCTCGTTCTATAAATGATAATGCGCTTATCACTTATTTTTTAACGACAAAAATTTAATAATTATGAAAGTTTCAAAGAAGCAAAATCTTCAGAAATTCAAGACATTTTCTTTAACTACTCCACAAACTACTAAGGTACAAGGTGGAGACGGTGGTGGTATGATTGAGTTAATGCCAGATATTAACAAAAAGCAACCAACTCGCCCATAAGAAAATGATATAAAGACTACTGAATATTTTAGGATCATCCTCAAAGTGTTCAGTAGCTTTTTTACTTTTAGGAGAGAATGGTTAAATACTTCGTCGCACAGGAAAGTCCCGCTATCCGCTCCTATAAATGCGCCAACGTTTTCGGTAGCCAGCGCATTGCATTTATACCGCTACTATCGGGTCTATTTGGGCAAGGACACAACGGTTATGCTTAAAAGGACAAACTGTTCATACTTTACATGTTGGGACGAAGTGACGTGAAGGGACGCTTGCTTTATAAAAATCGAGTAAACTTATCTTTGATATAAAAACGTCCCGTCGTCCCAAAAATCAAAATGTTTGTAACCCAAAGAGCTGCATTTTCGTTTGCGACTATCGACTATCGACTATCGACTATCGACTATCGACTATCGACTATCGACTATCGACTATCGACTATCGACTATCGACCAAAGCCAACGCCTCCCTAGCAATCTGATCCGCCGCATCCCGAATCTCCATTTTTTTAATATTGGTACTTAACTTTTTACAACGTTCAGGATCATTGAATAAATCCACAATCGTTTGTCCCAATATTTGTGGAGCTTCCTTATCCTTTATCAAGATAGCCGCATCTTTTTTGACCAAAGACATAGCATTGTACGTTTGATGATCTTCCGTCACATTAGGCGAAGGCATCAAGATAGCAGGTTTACCAACCACTCGCAATTCCGAAATCGTACCACCAGCCCTCGACACAATCACATCCGCAGCAGCATAAGCCAAGTCCATTCTCTTCACAAATGCCATCGGTTTAAAATCCTTATCCTCTGGCAAAACAACCTGTTGCATCTCATCAATATAGAATTTTCCAGTTTGCCAAATCAGTTGAATATTATTTTTTCTAAAGGTTTCCAAAGACGCTTTGATCCCATTATTGATACCCCTCGCTCCCAAACTTCCGCCTGTCACAAACACTACTTTTTTATCCGCCGACAAGCCAAAATGTTCTAATCCTTCTTGTTTATTATACGTAGCATTTATAATTAAATCTCGAATCGGACTTCCCGTAATAATGATTTTTTCCTTCTCAAAATACTTCTCCATTCCTTCGTAAACCACACAGATTTTATCGACACTTTTTGCCAACAATCTATTGGCTAAACCAGGAAAAGAATTTTGTTCTTGGATAAGGCTAGGGATGTTTTTCCAAGCAGCCACTTTCACAAGCGGACCACTCGCATAGCCACCCACACCGATGGCTAAGTCAGGCTTAAATTGTTTAACAATTTGCCTAGACCGCCATAGACTAGATATGACTTTAAAAGGAAAGGATAAATTATCAAGGGTAAATTTACGTTGTAGCCCACTAATCCAAAGTCCTTCAATCTTATAGCCTGCTTCAGGGACTTTTGTCATTTCCATTTTTCCTTGCGCTCCTACAAACAAAAACTCCGTATCAGGATGTATTTTTTCAATAGCATTCGCAATAGCAATGGCAGGGAAGATATGACCACCCGTTCCACCACCCGAAACAATGACTTTTAAAGGCTTAGAACTCATGTTGATAATATTATTTGATATATTCTTCTAACGCCTGAATAATAAGACTTATTACCAAAAAATAAAAATCAAATTTTTCCCAATTTA
This sequence comes from Chitinophagales bacterium, assembly GCA_020630635.1. Taxonomy (GTDB): domain Bacteria; phylum Bacteroidota; class Bacteroidia; order Chitinophagales; family UBA2359; genus JAHDBB01. Next base: position 13,680 of record JAHDBB010000028.1, on the reverse strand, counting down.
AAAGGGTTGGTACGTTTAGTAATAGGTTTTGCAGGAAGTGCTTTCGTTTTTTTCTTGCGACCTTTTTTCAAGGAACTATAATGATCTACACTCAATATTACGCCAATGGCAATACAAGTCATTACGATAGAGGTTCCACCTCGACTCACTAAAGGCAAGGTGACACCCGTTACAGGAAGTAAACCCACATTGACCATCATATTCATCATAGCTTGTGTCACTATGCTGATTGCTAGACTAATGGCCAATAATGCGCCAAAAGTCCCTGCACTTCTTTCAAAAATCAGGATAGAACGGTAAAGGAAAAAGAGGTATAAAAATAAAATACCAAATACCCCAAAAAAGCCATATTCCTCAATAATAATGGAGTAAATATAATCAGCATAAGCCTCTGGTAAGAAATTCTTTTGACGACTTTTGCCAGGTCCCAGACCTGTTGGATAGCCAGTAGCAATTGCTATTCTCGCTTGTGTTGTCTGCTTGCTAACATCCATATCCGCATAATGAGTGGTCCAATCCTCTGCATATTGAATCAAACGATGTTTCCAAGTTAAAAGGCGGGCGGTTTGTAAGGTTTCATCAGGTAGTGAAAATAAAACACTGATGGTAATGGTGGCTGTTACAATGGTTAAAGTAATAAGACTCAAGATATGTTTAAAGTGAACACGACCAATAAACATCATGATCAAACTGGTGATAAATATCAAGGTTGCTGTAGAAAGGTCAGAAGGAAAGATCAATAAACAAATGAGAAAAACGGGTCCAAAGATGGGGAAAAACCCATCTTTAAAGGACTTGATTGTCTTTTGTTTGAGGGTGATCATTCTCGCCAAATACATGATGAGAGCGACTTTTGCCAATTCGGAAGGTTGAAAACTGAGGTTGATAAAGGGAAAATCTATCCATCGTCCATCTCTTCCAAAGATACCTGTTAGAATGAGAATGGGAATACAGGCAATCAATACAATTTGGGCAATTTTGGAGTAGTAGTTGTAGTCGGTAAGATGAGCTATATACATTAAGCCAAAGCCAATTATCAAATAAAAGGCATGGCGAAGTGCAAAAATCTCGGTACTCCCTCCTGTATATTTGAAGGCTAATGCTTTGGTAGAAGTATAAACGGCTACTATAGAAATCATGGCTAAAATAGCAACAACTATCCATATAGCTTTATCGCCTTTTAATTTGCTAAGAATCGAGTCCATAATTAGTCTTAATTAGATGTAGTTGTTTTTCTTATGTGAAGTATCAGAAATAAAGTATTCCAAAATGGGACTAAAAGATTTTTCGATTTTTAAGGAGGAAAACGCAGTCATAGCAGGGCTAAGGCGAGTATTTTCGACGAAAAAAATCGGAAAATATTGATGTCACATGGAATAACTTATTTTTGTTGCTTCACTAAATATAAGAGCGTAGAAATAAGTCACCTTATTTCAATGAAGTTGTTGTAAATGTTCTTTAGGCAACAAGATAAACGTTGTGTCCATGCTTGTCTAGACCTGATAGAAGTGGTATTGCTGTGTTGTGCGTTGGCGTGGGTTGTGGCGTAGCAACAGCAATAAGAACGGATAGCAGGAAGCCCCAATACGATGGAACACCAGACCGTTCTCTCCTAAAAAAGAAGCCACAATAATCAATCCAAAAAATAAATATACATTAAAAATATATGGAATTATGCCAACATTTTTACATTTTCTTTGAACTGTGTGCCTCTATCTTCATAGTTTTGGAATAAATCAAAGCTGGCGCAAGCAGGAGACAACAAAACACAGTCACCCAATTGGGCAAAATCATGGGCGAACTGAACGGCTGTTTCCATACTATTAGCCTCTACAATGGGAGGAATTTCATTGGCGAAGGCTTGTAATATTTTGCTATTATCCACTCCTAAAGCGATAATATGTTTGACCTTTTGACGAACTAAGGGAAGTAAAATCGAATAATCATTGCCTTTATCGACACCACCCACGATCCAAATAATAGGTTGTTGGATGGTCTCCAAAGCATATTGAACCGAAATAACATTGGTCGCCTTAGAATCATTTATATAAAGGACATCTTGTATTTTTGCCACTTTCTCCATCCGATGTTCCAGATTTTGAAAGCTACAAAATGTTTTATATATGGTTTCAATATCAATATTTAAAAGCATCCCTATCAAGGAAGTAGCCATCATATTGAGTTGATTATGTGGTCCTTTAAGACTTAGCGCATCAATTGGAATTTTGAAGGTACGATTTTTTATAAAGAACTGTAAATGATTCTCAATTTTTTGTGCAGCATACCTGTTATTTTCTTTTAATCCGAATGAATGAAGTTGAGATTTAACCTCATATTTTTCTAGGCATTCTAGCGTGGCAGGATCTTCAGCACAATAAATGAAATGGTCTTGTTGGGTTTGATTTTCTGTGATTCGCATCTTGGAATGTGCATACTTTTCAAACTGATAATCGTAACGGTCTAAATGATCGGGGGTTATATTGGTGAGAATAGCGATGTGCGGATGGAAGTCAACAATCCCATCTAATTGAAAACTACTGATCTCTAAGACATAATAATCGAAGTCTTTTTCTGCTACTTGCCCTGCAAAGCTTTGCCCAATATTGCCGCCTAATCCAACATGGAAACCCGCATTTTTTAACAATTGATAGGTGAGACTAGTGACGGTTGTTTTTCCGTTGCTTCCTGTAATGGCAATTAGTTGAGCATCTGTATGGCGACATGCAAATTCTATTTCAGAAATAATGGGAATACCATGTTGGGCGATTTTTTGAATCAACGGTACTTTGTCAGGAATACCCGGACTTTTGACCACTAAGTCGGCATCCAAGATTTTATTTTCAGTATGTTGACCATGTTCCCAAGCAATCTTCCAATCATTGAGAATCGCCTGATAGGGGAGAGCAATATTTCCCTTATCAGATAGAAAAATATCATAACCTAATTTTCGGGCAAGTTTAACGGCTCCCATTCCACTTTCCCCTGCTCCCAAGATGACTACTTTCATAATATGGATGATTTTATTCGTAATGCAATTTTTCAGCAACATGCCCTTTGGAAAGCAAAAGACTTTTCTTTTGTTGATGAATATGGGTATGAATAATATTGGTTTGGCTATCGAATGTCTCTAAAAATAATCGGTTGCGAACATTTAGACTATGGACTCGTTTTACCTTTGGCACTTCTGCATAACACCACGTCACATCCTCTTCCTGCTCTTTACCCAAATAATTTAAAATGACCAATGTATCATTGACTTCTAATTCTATTTTTTGTTGGAGGTACTTTTCGATATATTGGTCTGTTTGCTCAACTTCTTTTTCTGTTCCCAAATACAATCTGCCCGTTCCTTGTTCTTCCAACACTTTTTCTAGATCATCGGTAAAGAACTTGAAAGTCATTTGCAAAATTTGTTCTTCCTCATTATGGTCAATCTGTGTGATAGAGACAAAAAAGTCATGAACGCTACTAGCGGTAAGACTAAAGGATAATATGATGAGTAATAAAAATTTTTTCATATTTTTCTTTTTTAGGAGAGAACGTTTATAGCTTCGTCGTGTTAAATCTCCCCGCTATCCGTTCTTATAAATGCAGCCAAGTTTTTTGAAGCCAACGCTTTTGCATTTATACCACTACTATCGGGTCTAGCTGGTTAGGGACACAATTTCTTAGTTATGGTAGAGGTGACGTATAGGGACGAACTGTTTATTTTTTACATGTTGGGACGTAAAGGGACGATAGATTATTCATTGATCGAAAAATAATTACGAACCGAAACGTCCCATTCGTCTCATTTCTTAAAACGTCCCGTCGTCCCAACACCAAGAAATGAATCGAAGGTCACTAGTCACTCAATCCAATTTCATCTGCAACTCTGTTTCCCAATTTGCTTTAACCGTAGTAGATTCCGAAGAAAAGATTTTTTCAGCCTGTCGTTTTTCTAAGTAGTTTCCACTATCCCAACGACCATTTTGATTATCATCTTTGATGACCACCAATTTAACACCTCCTGCTGGAATTCGATCAACAACTAAAAGACTATCTTGGAGCGTTCCTTCCTCAAAAGTCTTATCTCCTTTTTTATTTAACAACTCATAAAGATAAGTAGAAAGGGAATCTCGACCTATAAATGCAATATTTAAAGTTCCATAATCTTCCAATGAACGCACTTTGTAATTGAGGAAAATACTATCTGCATTTGTTTGTCCGAAAGAGTCATAAATGCTTTGGGGAGGAATGCTAATATCATAAAAACTTCCGCCTTTCCATTCATAATTTAAAAAGAGTTTTTCCTCTATTATTTCAGATTGAATAGCGTCATTGCTCAATGTAATAGAGTCTTCGGTTACTTCCATTTGACTTAAATCAACTTTATCTAATAAATAATTAAAGGTCAAAATTAAAGGTGTATCTATATCAAATAAAGGACTTCGTTGCTTGATAACATTGCTTTCAAAACTAAGAGAATCAAGTTTTCCTTTAGCAGGAGGATCTATTTCTATTGTATCAATGATGCTGGTTCCATCCAATATTTCTAAGGCTTGATTCTTTTTATTTTTAAAAGAATACCAAATAGTCATACTTTGCTTATCCTCCTTTTTGATTACCTTGATAGAGTCTTCTAAGCCTTTTTCTCCTATCCAATTAAAGCCTAACATTTGTACCTCTTCCGATAAAATAATTGAGGTTTTTCCGTATTGTTCATTGATCGTTTCCTGTACTTGTAATGGCGCACTTTCCTCAAACAATTGTAGTTGGATTTGATAAAAAGAAGTGTCTGTAAAATTTAAGGTTGAATCTATAAACGCAATAGATTCATTGGGCAAATCAAAATATAAATTAAAATTTTTATCTTCTAAGGCGACTATTTCATAGGGTTTGTTGGCGATATTTCTAATATCAAATGAGCCATCTTTATTGGCTTGGGTTATATAAAGTGGTGGCTGCTTTTTAAAAAGGGTATCTTCACTCACTGGATACAATCCAACGATAATACCTTCAGCAGATTCTTGACTTTGTGTAATATTGACCTTCCCAGAAACACGAGCAGAATCTATAAATTCCCCTGTTGCAAAAGTATAGTATAAATTATCTAACACATTGCGTTCATTGAGATCTTGTATGGCTTTTCCAAAATTGATGGTGTAGGTAATATCAGATTGAAGTTTTTCCTTGAACTCAATGATAAGTTTTTTACCTCTTACTTTAAATTCGGGACGTTCTTTCATGTATGGAGAAATCAAAATCTGGCTGGGATTATCTAAAACAACATACTCGTCAAATAGGAGGGTGATTTCATCATCTACAAAATTGGTACTTTGATTACTGGGAACACTTCCTAATACTTTGGGTTGTTCTGTATCTTTTTCACCACCGACAGGAGAAACGATTTTGGCACAAGACATTAGAAAAGCAAAAGTGATAAATGCTAGAGTTTTTTTATTGAAATGCTTTTTTAAATTCATAGTTATTTTTGATAACTTTTGGTTCTCTTCTTAGTTTTGGAACGAATGAATGTTTCGGTTTCTTCGTGATGAGTCTTCGATTAACAAATAAGGAATCTTCCCTTTACGTCACTACATCACTTTCGCCTCTTCTTCTGGTACTAAGGAGTACTAGCTTCAACCACCTAGACCTGATAGTAGTGGTATAAATGCAAGAGCGTTGGCTTCATAAAACATGGCTGCATTTATAAGAACGGATAGCAGGGAGACCCAACGCAACGAAGCATATCCGTTCTCTCCAAATAAAAATATTAAAAATAAATTTTATTTGTTCGTTTGTCAAACTTTTAAGGTATAAATTTTATCGACCTAGATGCACCATTAAAACGGATATGTCCGAAGGAGAAACACCACTAATTCTACTGGCTTGACCCAATGTAGAAGGTTTGATTTTTCGTAGCTTTTCTTTTGCTTCTGCTGAAAGAGAGGCTAAACCCTCGTAATTAAATTCTTGATGTAATTTAATATTTTCAAGACGGTGCATTTTTTCTGCCATTTCTTTTTCCCTTTCAATATAGCCCTCATACTTTACCAATATCTCAGCTTGTTCCAGTGCGTCTTTTTCATACTGATTTAACGTAGGAGCAAGGCTTTCTATTTTTGCTAAATCTGAAATAGTAATTTTGGGACGAGTTAAAATAGGTAATACCTTTTGCTTTTGTTTTAAAGGGCTTGAATTTTTGCTGATAAGTAACTGGTCAATCTCATCGGGTGCGATACTTTTCTTTTTCAGATAATTAATAATGTTAGCGCAACCATCTTTTTTCTTTTTCATTTTTTGATAGCGTTCCTCTGTAGCCAAGCCAACCTGATAGCCTTTTTCTGTAAGTCGAAGGTCTGCATTATCTTGTCTCAAGAGTATGCGATACTCGGCACGAGAAGTAAACATGCGATAGGGTTCTTCGGTACCTTTATTAATAAGGTCATCAATCAATACACCAATGTAGGCTTCTGCTCGACTCAAAATGAAAGGCTCTTCTTCTTGGGTTTTGCGATGAGCATTTATACCAGCCATCAGACCTTGACAAGCTGCTTCTTCATAACCAGTGGTTCCATTGATTTGTCCCGCAAAAAATAAATTCTCAACCAGTTTAGTTTCTAGATTGTGATGTAATTGTGATGGTTGAAAAAAGTCATACTCAATCGCATAGCCTGGACGAAACATTTTAGCATTTTCAAAACCAGGTATTTTTCTCATCGCTTTGTGTTGTACTTCTTCGGGTAGGGAAGTAGAAAAACCATTGACATAAATCTCCACAGTGTCCCAACCTTCAGGTTCTACAAAAACTTGGTGGCGATCTCTTTGCGAAAAACGATCTATTTTATCCTCTATCGAAGGGCAGTATCTTGGTCCCATTCCCTGAATACGTCCAGTAAACATGGGAGATCTGTCAAAGCCTGTTTTCAAAATCTCGTGCACTTCTGGATTGGTATAAGTGATATGGCAACTTCTTTGAGTAGTAGGACCTGTTTTATTAAGGTAAGAAAAAGGTACAATTTCATCTTCTCCTGCTTGTTCTTCCATCTTGCTATAATCCAAACTTCGTCCATCTACACGAGGGGGAGTTCCTGTTTTCATACGTCCTGACTCAAAACCTAATGCCACTAATTGAGCTGTTAATCCAGTAGCAGCACGTTCTCCCACTCGTCCGCCACCAAACTGCTTTTCTCCAATATGAATAATGCCATTTAAAAAAGTACCATTAGTCAATACGACGGTTTTAGACTTAATTTCTAAACCCAATTGAGTTTTTACTCCAATAACTCTTTGATCTTTGACCAATAAACCTACTGCCATTTCTTGCCACATATCTAAATTGGGTGTTTGTTCCAACATTTTTCGCCATTCCGCAGCAAATAACATACGGTCATTTTGCGCTCTTGGACTCCACATAGCAGGACCTTTGGAACGATTAAGCATCCTAAATTGGATCATGGAAGCGTCGGTTATTTTTCCTGAGTATCCTCCAAGCGCATCTATTTCTTTTACAATTTGCCCTTTTGCCACGCCACCCATCGCAGGATTGCATGACATTTGCCCAATGGTTTGCATATTCATCGTAATCAATAGGGTAGAAGAACCCAAATTTGCAGCAGCAGCAGCGGCTTCGCAACCTGCATGACCACCTCCAATCACAATAACATCGTATTCTTGAAACATCATTCTTGATTTTATTCTTACAAAATTACACTATTCTTGTTAGATTTAAGTACCTATGCCGTAAATAATCGTCATTTTTGAGGCAGGCTATTTTTTAGTCAGACAAGACATTTTTTGAACCAATAGCCCAAGCTATTGTTGAGAAAAATAACGCAGTATGAGTAAAAAAGAGACCCTCATAAAATGTGTCGATTATTTGGGTTTAGGTACTTAAACTAATGTAAACAATGATTTACGACATAATCAACTTGAAAAAATGCTTATTTGTTCCACGTGAAACATGGTTTCTTTTCTGATTTTTTGCTTGTTTTTATTTTGGAGCTAAGGGTTTGGTACGTTGTCATCATGGAAAGTCCCGCTATCCGTTCTTATTCGTGTTGCCAACGTTTTAGGAAGCCCACGCTTCACACACGAATACCACTACTATCGGGGCTATTTTCTACAGCCTTAACTTTTGAAAAACGGAATGATAAATTTATCTACGAAGAAATTTTTCGATGATTTTTATAGAAATGATGTTTTGATGTGTAGATTAATATGTTTCACGTGAAACATGCTTAGTTTTAAGGGAGGATATTCTTTGTATGTTTCACGTGAAACAATATCAAAAACTTTATTTTTTATGATTTTAAAACATTTTTTGTGAAAAACCTTTTCATTATTGGAATAATAAAGTGATTTTTTTCTTAACAATAAGAGGCTGAAATCTTTATTGTTCTTGATAATGTTTCACGTGAAACATAATTATCAATGAAGAAGTAAATAAGCTGAGTATAAGTGTAATGTTAAAGATATGTTCCACGTGAAACGATGATTCAATATATAAACTATCTTCGTGTTCAAGTATAAAATCTATGTTCCACGTGAAACTATAAGTAACCTTTTGGCTTTGTTTCACGTGAAACAATGATTCAATTTATTAGTCTTTTGATCTTGTTTAAGACTAATATGTTCCACATGAAACAAACTATAAGCAGTCTTTTTGCTTATGTTCCACATGAAACAATGTATCTTTGTTCCACGTGAAACCTTATAAAAATACTAAAAAATGAATATTGGACTCTATTTTGGATCATTTAATCCTGTACATGTGGGACATCTTATTATCGCAGAAAGTATTTTAGATCTTACAAACTTGCAAGAAATATGGATGATTGTCTCACCTTTGAACCCTTTTAAGGAGCAAAAAGACTTATTAGACCATCAAAAAAGGTTAGAATTAGTGAAATTAGCTACAAGAGGAAACTCTAAAATAAAGGGAAGTAATGTAGAGTTTGATCTGCCGATACCATCCTATACCATAGATACACTTCGATATTTAGAAAAAACGACTCGAAAAAAGACTTTTTCATTAATAATGGGAGAAGATAATTTGGAAGGATTACACAAATGGAAAGAAAGTGAAGAATTGATACAAAACTACTCAATTTATGTGTACCCAAGATTGGGATATACAACAACTCAGTACGAAAATACAGAGAGTATTCGTAAAGTAAAAGCCCCTATTATAGAACTATCCTCTACAAAAATCCGCCAAAAGCTCTCTAATAATACTTCTATTCGTTATTTAGTCGTGGAAAAAGTAAGAAAAAAAATAGAGAAAGAAGGATGGTATTCGTCTTAGGTATTAATATTAAAACTCCCACCCAATGATTTTAATTCAAAATATTGCTTAGTATTAAAGCGATAGAGCTTGGCAGGTCTTCCCAATCCACTAGTATAAGTCTCATTTAGTTCTTCAATCACACCCAAAGACATTAACTTTTTCTTGAAATTTCTTCTATCAATATCCTGTTGTAGAAGGGTTGTATAAAGTTTTTCTAAGTCAGAAAAGGGGAATTTGGGTTCTAATAACTCAAAACCAATGGGTTCATAACGGACTTTGGTACGTAATCTTTCTAGTGCAGTATCTACAATCTCTTGATGATCAAAAGCTAAAGGGGGGAGTTTATTGATCTCAAACCATTCTGCGGCTGCGGCATCTGTACTTGCATGCAAGGTGAAAATGTCTGGACGAACCAATCCAAAGTAGGCAACTGAAACAACCCTGTTTCTTGGATCTCGTTTTACTTTGCCAAAAGTATAAAGCTGTTCCAGATAATTGATTGAAATACCTGTCTCTTCTTCTAATTCCCTACTAACCGCTTCTTCTAAAGTCTCTTCATCCTTTACCAATCCTCCTGGCAATGCCCATTGGTTGATAAAAGGTTCGATTTTTCGCTTAATGAGCAAGATACCGATTTGTTGATATTGGCGGTCATAACCGAAAACCACTGCATCTACAGCTACATAGATCTTTTGCATAGTCTAATTCTTTATAAAATACCTTTGATTGAGGGTATAAATTTAGTGCCTTTTATAAGACTTTTATAAAATAATCAAGGAAAAAATAAAGAAGAAGGTAGATTTACTGGCACTAAGAAGTTTTTGACCTTTCAAAATAGCCCTGATAGAAGTGGTATGCGTAAGAAGTTTGGCTACCTAAAACATGGCTTACGCATAAGAACGGATAGCAGGACTTGCCCATTGCGATGAAAGATGAACTTTTCGCTCCAAATATAAAAATACTAAAAAAATGAGAAATTTATAGGAAGGAAAAAATAGTAAAATGCCATCAAGCTGCTACGTAAAGATCAATAATTTTCTTCAATTAAATGTTTATAACTTTAATTTTTTTATTATTAAAGTGCAACAAACTCAATGACATTTTGAACAACCATACATCAAAAAAAGAGAAAATAGTGAATAGCAATTGAGCTATTCGTTTATAAAAAATTGGATAGGTCATTTGAAAAAGGTAACAATAAACTCAATAATTGAAGTTGCGTTTATTGCTACCAATTGAATAAAAAACTAACTATATAAAAAAACAACTATTTTAAAGAAAGGTAGCGATGAACTCAGAGGGGAATGAGGGAATGAATTGATCACTACCAGGAATAAAAACTAACTATGGAAAAAACAACTATTTTTGTTTTGAAGAAGGTAACAATAAACGCAATAATTGAAGTTGCGTTTATTGCTACCTGTTGAATAAAAAACTAACTATATAAAAAAACAACTATTTTAAAGAAAGGTAGCGAT
>JAHDBB010000028.1:0-2831 GCA_020630635.1 Chitinophagales bacterium | reverse complement strand
AAAACTAACTATGGAAAAAACAACTATTTTTGTTTTGAAGAAGGTAACAATAAACCCAAGAATAAAAATTGGGTTTATTGCTACCCTTGAATAAAAAACTAACTATGAAAAACAACTATTTTTACTATGATTAAATCTTAGAATAAATAGAAGCAGCAAACCAGTGGAGGGGAGAGGGGAAGACTAATTTGCCGCCACTATTAATTCTAAAAAAGTAATATGAAATTTATACTTTCGTTTTGTTTCATTTATAAACTATGGAAAACAACTTAAACTTGTATTTTTAAAAGTACTTTGTATCACAAAAATCTAACACCTTAGTTACCTATGTTTATTAAGTTCTTTGCAATAACGTATTAGGTATAAATAAAAAGGTAAGACTTATTTGAAACTATGTAAGCGATTAAGCAAAATTTCTAAATCAGTATAATCACGCCCTTCACCTTTGGCTAAGTTAATCGCATAGACAGCAACCTTTCGAGCTTTTTTGTGACGACCCATTTTATGTAAAATATGAGCATACACATTATTGTTATAAAATCGATCATCTAACTCAATGGATTTTTCCAACCATCTTGAAGCCCGACTCAACAAACTGGCATTAGAAGTATTTTCATACATTTTCCAAGCAGCGATGTTAATTTCGGCACGACCAAAATCTTGAGTTCGATTCAGATACCAATCAATTGTTCTTGAATAATTATCCCAATCACCAATCCCTTCGTAAAACATTATACGAGCTTGAAACATTTGCTCTTGTTTATCAGGTAAATCAGATTTGCGTAAAGTATTGACACATTTTTCAAATAACTGTACATCTCGATAAACGACTGCTTCAAAAGCTGCATCTAAAACGGATTGGCGAATTAGATTGTCTATATTTTCCCAACCATATCTATCTACAAAATCTTGCTTGCGTCTCAACAACAAATCCATTGCATCAGATTGAAGATTGGTCGCATTATGGTAAATATAGTCCATGTTTTGAACCGTATAAACATTGGAGAACCGATTGCGTTGTGTTTTTAAAAACCGATTGATACTTTCCGCTGTATCATAATACGTTTGGTTTTTAGAAGGAGTTGCATCTTTTTTATAATAGCGTTGTTTGGTTTTTTTCTGAGAACTCGCAATAATCGGTTTTGATTTTACTTTCTCACGACTAGCTTTAGGCGTTTCTGATTTTTTAGGATAATTAGCATAAGTTGAGTTGGGTGTTACATCTATCTTGTCTAAAGCTGATTTTCCCAAATCCAAAACATCTGTAACGCTTTGTCCTCCAACTGATCTCACAATAATTTCTCCGTTTGGATGAAAATAAAGTAAGTCAGGAATCGTACTCACTTCATAAGCTAAGTTAAAAATGCCACCCAAGTTTGACTGCATATCTACTTTGTAATTGATAAAATTACTATTATAGAAATCAATTACTTCTGGATCTGTAAAAACATTTTTGTCCATGTTTTTACAAGGCGCACAATAATCTGCATAAGTTTTTACGAAAATGGGGCGATTTTGAGACTGAGCCATCTCCAAGACAACATCCCAAGGCTGTTGTTCATATACTATTTCTGCAAACCCTTTGGTGGGTAGATATAGGAATAGTGTAAGTGAAAAAAGTATGAAGGGATTTTTCATAAAAACTTCATTTTAGATCAGTGAACACCCAAAAGGTGTATAGTAACTTGGCAATTATAAAATCGCAAGGATTATGCCAATTTTGATTTGCCTAACTATTTAGGACGGTATGCATATCTTTAATAGATTGATTTTTAGACGTTTAGTTTAAAAATAAAAAAATATGCTAAGTATGTTATTTATACTCAAAATTACTGTCCTAAAATTGTACAATATTGTAGTCAATGCCTAACAACCTTAAATATATTACAATTATAGTTGATTTTAGAATCCTATATGAAAACAAAGAATAAATAGAAAGTTTTATAATGGGATTTTGTATTTATTTATTTGATTAGTAGTTTTTTAAAGTTTGAAAAAAAACGCAATATGATTTTATAATATTTAGATAAGTCATATTGCCCCCACTCTTTTCTATGACTACTAAAATAATCTATACCATTTCATCTCAAAAATGCTTACTTTTATAAACAGTAACTGAACCAATTCCGATAGAAATATCTTAATACATAAAACAAATGGCAAAAAATACTTTTTTCAGTCCTGAAGAAGAATTGAAAATTCTTGAAGCAATTCAACGGGCAGAGCGTCAGACATCCGGAGAGATCAAAGTTCATGTGGAAGAACATTGTTACATCGACTTACTTGATCGTACCACAGAAGTTTTTGCTCTACTCAATATGCACGAAACAGAATTACGCAATGGCGCACTTATTTATATGGCGATGGAAGATCATCTTTTTGCCATTATCGGAGATATGGGAATCAATGCCATAGTACCCGAAGATTTTTGGGATGAAGCCAGAGACCTAATGGAAACAAACTTTCGGGCAGGTGATATAGTCAAAGGATTAGAATTAGGTATTGATAAGATAGGCGAAAAGCTAAAAGAGTTCTTCCCTTATCAAACAGACGATACCAACGAATTATCTGATGACATTTCTTACGGCTAGTTTTTTTAGGAGCGAATAGAAGTTGCTTCGTCGTTATAGAAAGTCCCGCTATCCGTTCTTATTCGTGTTGCCAACGTTTTTCTAAGCCAACGCTTCTACACGAATACCACTCCTATCGGGGCTATTTGGAAATAGTCTTCCCCCATAGGAACTGAACTGTTTTAGAGATTAAAAATTAGCAAATTCATTCGGGACTATTTTTGAAAGGTCTAAACGTTTTGCAAACGAAGGCTAAACTAC
>JAHDBB010000614.1 GCA_020630635.1 Chitinophagales bacterium | reverse complement strand
GCGTTGGCTTCCTAAAACTTGGCTGCATTCATAAGAACGGATAGCGGGACTTTCCGTTGCGACGAAGTACTCAAACCTTCGCTCCTAATAAAAAAAAGCAAAAACCTAAGCAAGTGTCAAAACGTGAGGGCTTCGGATAAGCTGACGAATGGTAGCAAAGTGTGAAAATAGAACAATGGGAACTACACAAGTCGGCAACCAAACAAAAGGAAAATATAAGATTCCTATATTGGGCTGATCAAAGGCAAATTGCTGAAAAGGCAAGGGCGCACAAAGAGTTGCTGTAATAATGATATTAAACAACAATACAAGCATCAAAAAATTCCAAATCAATAAGGTTGTTTTGCCCAATCGCTGTTTGACAAAACCAAAGTAGTAAATAATCGGTGCGGTCAAACCTGCTAAAATATCAAAATTCTGTCCTTCAAAAGTCATCATTTGTGGTATGGCTCCACTCAAAAAAAGCCAAAGTAACACAATTTCTACAGGAATCCGAATGGTGTGTAGAATCGTCAAAATCTTGGGATTCAAACTATCTATAAATGCACGCCCTTTGGATGTCAAAAATAAAATAAACATCATCAAGATTGTCGGTAAAACCCCTAATACTAAAATCAATGGTGGTAAAATATCGGTTTTTTGATATAGACCACTAAAAGCGAAAATAGCTTGTACCACCATATAAAATATGATAATGCCTAATGCTTTTTTAGAATCATGGGTCGCTTTATAAAATATAAAGACGGTCAAAAAAGTCGTCAATGCAAAAACAAGGCTGATGTAAATAGGTAAGTTGGGTATCATAGCTTTTAACTTTTAGAAATTTTTTGAACAATATTGTTAAGCATGATGGGGACAATCATTCGGTGAAAAGGACGTACAGGTATAAAGTATCCTTTACCCATCCAATTGTGAAAATCCACAATAGTCGTGATCGAAATACTATTGGTCGCTTTATCCTTCATCAAAGAAATACGAAAGTCTAAATGCTTGTCGTCTTCCCCTATAATCAATTCATTTTCAGTCTTATCGAATATTTTGAATAAGCCCATTTGGTCTCCTATTTCAAATTGACAATTGGCTAAATAGGTGTCTCTATCTGCTATCTCCTCTCCTACCTTCAAACCCAATGATTGAACAATTTTGTTACGCAATGTAAAAAGTTGGGAAGCCCAGTTGGGTACAGCCGAAAAGAAGGCTCGTCCAATCTCTTCTATTTCTATTTGTTCGATGGGTTTTGAAATTTCTTTGATGTAAGTATCTTGATAATCATAGGTTTTTTGATACAAGATAGATTGATTAGGAATGTTCATGGTTTGTAGTTTTATGGATTATTAGAAAAGAATCTGGTAACGAACATCGGGGAAAAATCCTCGTTGATATGTTGTTTCGATTTGATTGTCTTTAGGATCGAATCCTTGAATGAAGATGTTGTCATTGTTGGTGACATTTTGTAGGTCGATTGAAAAAGTTTGTGTAAACTTTTTGGTATTGTGACGGAAACCTATTTTAAAATCTGTTCTAAAATAAGGGTCGTATTGAACCTCAAAAGTTTCGTCTCTAAGTAAGACTTCTTTACCTTGTACAATGGATTCATCTAAATCAATCGGCGTGTAACGACGACCTCCTGAATAAGTAACTTTGGTATCTAAAGTTAAGGAGAATTTATCGTTAAAGGCAAACTCTTTTCCAGCTAAAGCATTGATGACATAGTTGCTATTGAATAAAGTATTTCTTGAAACACCGTCACTTCCTTTATACTTGCTATCAAATAAAGATGTTGTGAAAAGGAAGTAGTAATTTTGGCTAAAAAACTTTTCGAGGGTCAATTCGATTCCATAGTTGTAGCCTGTTCCTTCGTTCACTAAATTGAGGCGGTCTGGAAATCCGAAGTCTGCTCCTGTATTCAACATCGAAAAACTGGATGAGAAAGAATCGACTGCTATATCGTATAAATACTGATGATATGCCTCCACTTTGATTCGCATATTCTCATTAAGCAAGTGATTCCAACCAGCAACCGCATGGGTGCTTCTAGTAAATCCTAAATTTTGATTAGATAAATTCCCTGAAGCATCTTCATCTTCTAAAAAGTAAATCAAGACAGGTTGCATTTGACTGTGTAAGCCTCCACCAACTGAAAAGGTATTGCGTTTATTAGGTTCAAACTCCAAACCCAAACGAGGTTCTAAACTTTTAGCATCATTGAGTGTCAAGTATTGACCATGAAGCCCTACATTCAACTTTAGTTTATCTGAAAAACGGTGTTGCCATTGGGTGTAGGCTTGAATCAATGAAGTGTTGCCATCAAAATCTATATCTGGAATGAATGTACCGTTGTTTTGTCTTGCGCTATCGACTGCATTTATATTGTGTAATTCATAAATCACACCTGCTGTCAAGCGATTTTTAGCATTGATTTTTTGATTAAACTTCCAATTAGCAGTATAACGTATTTGTCGATAATCTTGCCCAAAAACATGCTCAAATACATTTTCATCATTGAGTTGCTCGACCTTGCCCAATGTTTGGGTTCCAGAAGCGGCTAAAGTGAAGTTAGAAGAAGTATTTTGGTTGAAGAAATATAAGTGAGATAAACTAACAACTCCTGTATTAGAGGCAAAGCGAGTATTTTGTGAGTCATCACTAAAGAAGTTGTCCTCTCCTACTTCGTCTGCATTAAATTCGATGTAGCTTAGTCCTCCTAATCCCCAAAGAGTAAAACGTCCTGCTTTTTCAGTTGGTACATTGACTTTGAAGGTAAGGTCTTGATATTGTGGAACGGCAAACCCTGTTCCGAACTGAATACCCAATGCGTGAAAAACGCCTAAGGTGGAGTAACGATAATTGGCTAATACGGAGGCATTGCGACCTATCGAAATAGGACCTTCCAAGCCTACTTCAAATCCATTGAATCCGATTTGTCCCAAAAACTCATATTTTTCGGTATTGCCATTTCGCAATTTTAAATCAAAAACGGCAGCGGTGGCATTCCCATATTCGGCAGGAAAAGCACTAGAAAGGAAGTCGCTATTTTGGAGATTGTTGATGTTTAACATGCCGACAGGTCCGCCTGTGGTTCCTAAAGCAGCAAAGTGATTGGGTGAAGGGATGTCAATTCCTTCCATTCGCCACAAAACGCCTGTTGGACTGTTGCCTCTTACAATTATATCATTTCGGTCATCGCTTGCACCGCTTACGCCTGCATAACTTTGTGCCATTCTTGCAGGGTCTTGGGTGGAACCTGAAAAGCGAGACATTTCTTCGATGGAGATGGTTCTGGCACTGACACTTGCTAATTCATTGACGGATTTGTGCTTGTCTTTTTTGGCACTAACGACCACCTCACTTAATTCACTAACAGATTCTTCCATCGTTATATTTAAAACGACTTCTTTGGCGGAATTGACTAATATATTGGATAAAACGGCTTCTTGATAGCCAATGTAGGTGAGTTTTAGGGCTTGTCGTCCGATAGGAACGTTCTCTAATTTGAAATTGCCATCTAGGTCGGTAGTCGTTCCAACAAATTCGTCGCTTCCTAATAAGAGGACATTGACTCCGAAAAGGGGATATTCGCCTTGTTTGTCTAAGACGGTTCCTTTGATGGTTTGGGTGAGGTCTTGGGCGATAAGAGGAATAGAGATGAGAGTAATCAATAATAATACAATGTGTCTCATGATCTTGTTTTTCGTTTTTGATATTCCAAAAATCCTCTAGATCAAAGACGAAAACAAATCAAAGTAGTTGAACTGTTGAATTGGATGGTTGAATTGTAAAGGGGAAATGGTGACTGGTGACGAGTGACTGGTGACGAATGACTTGCGAGTCTTGCGTGATTTTTCGCCACTATAGCAATCCTATTTGAAAATGAAAAAATGTTCTTGAAATTTAATCAATCGG
>JAHDBB010000613.1 GCA_020630635.1 Chitinophagales bacterium | reverse complement strand
TGAACCACACTATGGACTTTTTTACCAAGAACCCAACCGTCAGTCACTCTATTTAAATCAATTTGCGTACCGAATCGAAAAAACTGTCATTTTACCGCCCTTTTGTCACAAACCAATGATTCACAACTGACTAAATGACATTTTTCAAACAAAAAAAGTGACATGCCTGCAAAAAAGCACTCTTACAAATACCAAAAGAAATAACCAACACAATATTTTACCTTTACCTACCTTTTAACAAACACTAAGTAATTGATTTTTTTACTTTGACTTAATCAAAATTTCTTCGCAACTATTCCCAGAATGAATTAGCTTTGCATTTCTTTTTACACATTAACTTTAAACTTAATAAATTGTGCATTGCTCATGAAAAAAACCTTAATCGCACAACCAAACACAACAACCTCTTTCTCATCCAATTCCTTTGGATATAGACACTTAGGATTATCTCAAGAAGAACTTCAAGAGATGCTCAAATTCTTAAAAGTAAAATCCTTAGAAGAACTTATACAACAAACCATACCCGCCAGTATTCGCACAGATTATCCCTTAGATATTGGTGAAGGATTGACTGAAACAGAATACTTACAATCTCTTAAAAATATTGCCGACAAGAACCAAGTTTTTCGTTCTTATATAGGCTTAGGCTACTACAACTGTATTGTACCTACCGTGATACAACGCAACGTTTTTGAAAATCCTGCTTGGTACACCGCTTATACTCCTTATCAAGCAGAAATCAGTCAAGGTCGTTTAGAAGCCTTGCTCAATTTTCAAACAATGGTCAGTGACCTAACAGGTATGGAAATTGCCAACGCTTCCTTATTAGATGAAGCGACTGCGGCAGCAGAAGCCATGTTAATGCTCTATCGCATCCAAAATAAATCTTCAAAAAAAGAAACTAGAAACGTCTTTTTTGTCTCCGAAGATTGTTTTCCCCAAACCATTGAAGTCATCCAAACAAGAGCCAACCCTTTAAATATTGAGTTGGTCATTGGCAATCATGAAGAGTTTGAATTCAATGACAAAGTCTTTGGGGTTTTATTACAATATCCAAGTCAAACTGGCAATGTTACCAACTATCAAAGTTTTGTGGAGAAAGCCCATGAAAAGAATGCTTTAGTAGTAGCAGCGAGTGATTTATTGGCTTTGACCTTACTAACTCCTCCTGGTGAATGGGGAGCCGATGTAGTCGTTGGCAATACTCAACGTTTTGGAGTGCCTTTGGGATATGGAGGTCCTCATGCTGCCTTCTTTGCCACTAAAGAAAAATATGCAAGACAACTTCCTGGACGCATCATCGGAGTCTCACAAGATAGACAGGGCAAAAAAGCCTACCGCATGGCTTTACAAACCAGAGAACAACATATCAGACGAGACAAAGCCACTTCCAACATTTGCACAGCCCAAGCATTGTTAGCGATGATGGCAAGTTTTTATGCAGTGTATCATGGAGCCGAAGGACTCAAACGCATCGCACAACAAGTACACGCACTTACCCAGTTACTTGTTCAACAACTAGATGCTTTAGAAATACCAGTAGTTCACGAACACTATTTTGATACGATCTCGGTTTATCTTCCTCGTAAGGTCTATCATGAAGTTCGCAACCAAGCATTAGAACGAGGCATCAATCTCCGCTACTTCAAACCCAACTTTATCAATATTTCGTTGGATGAATGTACAACTCCTCAAGATGTGCTTACATTGACTCGTCTTTTTGCGATGGCATTGGACAAAAAACCACCTGAATTTCCCAAAGAAAAATGGCAACCCAATTCTATGCAATTTCCAAAAGAACTGACTAGAAAAAGTGCCTTTTTAGAACATCCTGTCTTCAAAGTGCATCGTACAGAAACGGAAATGCTGCGCTATATCAAATCATTGGAAAATAAAGACTTATCCTTAACTCATTCCATGATTCCTTTAGGATCTTGTACAATGAAACTTAATGCAACAACTTCTTTGATGCCTGTCAGTTGGGAAGCCTTTTCTAATATTCACCCTTTTGCGCCAATAGATCAAACAGAAGGTTACTTACAAGTATTTAATGAATTAGAAAAACAACTTTGTAAGGTGACAGGTTTTGAGGCTTGTTCATTACAACCCAATTCTGGCGCACAAGGAGAGTTTGCAGGTTTGATGGTTATTCGAGCATATCATTTGGATAGAGATGAGGGTCATCGCAATATTGCCTTGATTCCAACTTCTGCTCATGGTACCAATCCAGCTAGTGCAGTGATGAGTGGGATGAAAGTAGTCTTGGTCAAATGTGCTGAAAATGGTGATATTGATTTGGATGATTTGAGGACGAAAGCAGAAAAGTATCAAGATAACCTGGCTGCTTTGATGATTACCTATCCAAGTACACATGGCGTTTTTGAAGAAGGGGTAAAAGAAGCTACCGACATTATTCATCAATATGGTGGCTTGGTTTATATGGATGGAGCCAACATGAATGCACAAGTCGGCTTGACCAATCCTGCCAATATTGGAGCCGATGTTTGTCACTTGAATTTACACAAGACTTTTAGTATTCCTCACGGTGGTGGTGGTCCTGGTATGGGTCCGATTTGTTGTAATGAAAAATTGGCTCCTTATTTACCCTCTCATGGATTTTTTGGATCACAAGAAGATACTAAAAACATTTCGGCTGTATCGGCAACGCCTTGGAGTAGCGCAAGCATTTTATTAATTGCCTATGGTTATATCAAGATGTTGGGAGATGCTGGTTTGACGGCTTCTACTCAATATGCGATCCTAAATGCTAACTATATCAAGGAGCGTTTAGATGACCATTTCCCTATTTTATATGTGGGAGAAAATGGACGAGTCGCACACGAATTAATTTTGGATTTTAGAGAGTATCAAAAATCTATCAATGTGACCGTTGAGGACATTTCCAAACGATTGATGGATTATGGTTTTCATGCACCAACCGTCTCTTTTCCTGTCAATGGAACCTTGATGATTGAACCAACGGAAAGTGAATCGAAGGCAGAGCTAGACCGTTTTTGTGAAGCAATGATTGCCATAAAGGGTGAGCTGGATGCCATAACTGATGGAAGTGTAGATCCTGAAAATAATGTGCTGAAAAATGCACCTCATACGTTGGAGGAAGTCACCGCTAACGACTGGGATTATCCTTATTCGAGACAAGAGGCGGCTTATCCATTGGATTGGGTCAGACAACATAAGTTTTGGGCTTCCGTAGCTCGTATTTCTAATAGTTATGGGGATAGGAATTTGATGTGTAGTTGTCCGCCTTTGGAGAGTTATGTTTAAAAGGTTGATAGTGACAAGTGACTTTTTTATTGTAGTGACGATGGGACGTTGTGGTTCATAACTTGGTTTTGGGAACGATGGGACGTTTCTGTTCATTCTGAGCTTTTTCTTTGATTAGGAGCGAACTTGAGTAGCTTCGTAGCTCTGGAAAGTCCCGCTATCCGTTCCTATGAATGCGCCAACGTTTTGTGAAGCCAGCGCATTGCATTCATACCACTACTATCGGGGCTAGTTGATTTGGGTCTCAACCTATAGAAGCTGAACCGTTTAGAATTTTGAAATTAAACATTAGAATTTAATTCCGTCAGGGCTAGTTGGTTTGGGGGCTATCCGTCTAAAGTTGCCAAGTTACCCTCATTTTAACAAAGAAAGGGTAAGTCGTTTCAATCGGATTGCCTCTTATAGACGGGAAGACCCATCCGATTGAAGCGACTCGTTTTTTCTTTGATTGTAACTGTGTATTTTTTGCCAAAGTTGGTAAAACGTTGTGTTCTTTCAAAAATAGCCCCGATAGGAACGGTATAAATGCTATGCGCTGGCTACCTAAAACTGGGCGCATTTATAAGAGTGGATAGCGGGACTTTCCAACACGACAAAGCAACAAAACTTTCGCTCCTAAAAAAA
>JAHDBB010000612.1 GCA_020630635.1 Chitinophagales bacterium | reverse complement strand
CATTCACCATTCACCATTAACAATACTAATGGCTTATGATAAATGCCTCCACTCGTTCTTGTGCTTGGGTGTTGATTTTGAGGTAGTAAATACCATTGGGGTAATCTGTAATGTCTATGGTCTGACGATTGTTTACTTTGTTTTGGCTCCAAATTACTTGACCTAAAATATTGATGATCTCTAAGTTTTCAATTGCTTCTTGCGTTTCAATCGTGAGTTTTTCGGACGCTGGATTGGGGTATAATTGGAGATTGAAAATGGGGTTATTTTCTAGGCTGGTAATGACAATGGATTGCGCTTCTGTCGTCCATTCGCATCCTGCTGTATTGGTGACTGTCACACTGTACTCTCCATCTTCTACGGCAATATAAGCTGCTTCGTTGGCTCCATTTATAGCTTCACCGTTTAAAAGCCATTGGTAAGACTCAAAACCTTCTGGTGCATCCAAATATTCGACATTGGATTCAAACTCAAAGGCTTCAATCGCTGGCAATGCTGTAATGACCAAAGAGGTCTCGGTAGAACAATCTGGAACATTGGTATTGGTGATACTCAAAGTGTATTCTCCCATTGCGTCCACATTGATCGACTCTGAATCATTGCCTTCTAGGATGTTGCCATCTTCTGTTGTCCAAGTATATTCTAAGTTTTCACCTGTTGCAGTCGTACTTAAAACGATGGTATTATTTTCGCAATCTGTGGTTTCCATCATAATTTCGGCTATCGGTAATTCTTCGACAGTAATGGTTACTTCATCGGTAATCGTGGTGGGACATTGCCCTCCAATCTCTGCCGTAACAGTATAGGTGGTTGTGGATAGTGGACTGGCATTGGTGACGGAAGCATTGACATCAGATAAACCATCGGCTGGACTCCAACTATAAGAGGCTCCTTCTATTTCATTGACACTAATCTCTGTCATCCCTTCTGTACAGATGCTTATATCGTCACTTGCGTTTATGGTATAATTGCCTTCGACGGTTATCACTATCTCATCGCTTACAGAAATATTTCCACATTCGCTTTCTCCTGTAACGGTTAGTGTGTAAACGATGCTGGAACTTGCTGAAAAGATTGGGTTGGGAATATTGGCATTTGATAAACCAGTGTTGGGCGACCAAGTATAGGTTAATGCATCTCCTTCGACCATTCCATTGAGTTGAATCTCATCTCCTACACAAACTATAACATCATCTCCTGCATTTACAGAAGAAATTCCTCCTTCTCCACTACCATTGATGATATTGACACAATAGTCTTCCACTTCTCCGTAGTCATATTCTGCACAAGGTTCTGGAGGTACTTGGTAAAATAAACCGACTCTCATACGGGTACTTCCTTCTACGGCATCCAGAGGAATCATGATGTCTCCTGACACGCTGGAACTTGCTGTAAATTCAAAAACTTTTTCGCTATCTGAAAAATCTCCACTTTGGTCAAAGTCGATCCAAACACCAAAATTCTCCTCATAAATATTTCCTCCAAAGTCTAGCCCAATTTCAATGGGATAGGTACATCCTTTTAATAAGTCTGTTGTATTGGTTTCATAAAGTGCGTAACCATCGCCTGTTGTTACATTGTTTATCGTATTTAAACTAACTTGTGAAATCCACTCAAAACTGAAATCATTTCCTCCTGCATCACAGTAACTTAAATCAACACAATTGCCACAGCCTGCTACTGCAAAAGGCGTGCTTTCAGAGTAGTCAGTCAACACCATCCCTTCACAAACGGTTTGAACCTGAAACTCATAATTACTACAAGCGTCCAAAGCCGTAAATATAAATTGATTTTCAGTTATTCCTGTAAACTCTGTCCATTCATTTGTACCTAGTGGAGATACTTGTATATTGTAAGATACTGCCGCTAAAACGCTATTCCAACCAACGGTTCCTCCAACATCTGTCACATCACTTACCGAAAATTCTACAGGAGGTTCACAACAGCCATCGGTTTGAAATGGATAACTCACTAAATTGCTAACGGCTGTATCACAAATGGCTTGAACCAATAATTCATAGTCTGTACAAGCCGTTAATCCATCGTAAGTAATAGCTGGATCTTCGACATACGTAATTTCAGATGTATCGCCTGCATTAACCAATTGAACATTGAATCCCAAAGGTGGTTCATAGGTCGTCCAAGCAAAGCTCGCCTCCACATCTATCACATTGGTTTCTTCAAAACTGTATGGATTACCACAAGATGACTCGCTACAATTACCCATTACTAAATTAAGACTATTGAATAGGTTGAGTCTTCCACCTGTTGTGGTGATACCTTCTAAGCTGGCGTTGGGATCTACACCTTCTAAGATGTATTGTCGAACTAAAAGGGCAGCTCCTGCTGGATCGGATTTGGAAAATTCAATGAGTCCGCTACAAGGGGCTGAATATAGTAAGGCAATGGCTCCTGAAACGTGTGGAGTTGCTCCAGAGGTTCCGCCAAAAGTTCCATAAATACCGCCATCGTAATAAGAAATAGTATAGGTTCCTTCTCCATGTGCGCCTAGATCAATCGTCGTTGCTCCATATCCTGCTCCCGTTACTTTTTCATCATTAATATTCATATTAGTAACAGAGATCATATAGTCACTTGGGCAAGCCGTTGGAAGGTCTCCTACTACATCTACATTTTGATTACCATTAATAGTTGCTCCTGCATTTAGAATACCATGTGCGCCCAATGTATCATAGAAAGCACACCATAAAGGAGCAGCACTGGGTTGACCAAAATTGACTCCCCAAGACGCATTGGTCGCCACTACAAACGCTCCTCTTTCTCCATTGGATTCATTATAAGTGATACGGGCTTCTAAAGGATAACCATAGGCTTGCAATACTTCGGATTCTTGTCCAGAACCACCTGATACAAACATAATTTTGACATCCCAGTTGACTCCTGCGACACCGATTCCATTGTTTCCTTGCGCCCCAATAATTCCACTAACAGAGGTTCCATGAATCGCAAATCCTGAAATTTCAATATTGTCATTATTGCTTGCCGTATTCCAACCTAAATAATCATCGACATAGCCATTGCCATCGTCATCCATGCCGTTATCGGGAATCTCTTCGGTATTGACCCAATGGTTATCCCCAAAATCTTCATGTTCATAATCCAAGGCATCATCAATCACACAAACCACAATTTCATCCCCATGTACCGTCGTTCCTCCTGTGGTAATATCCCAAGCCAATTCTGCATCAATATCACCATCTGGTGTTCCTGGATTTCCATCGTTGATATATTGCCATTGACTTCCAAATAAAGCATCATCTGGTGTGGTATCTCGATACTTGATAATGTGGTTATTTTGGGCAACCAATACATTTTTATTTCGCCAAGCAGCCTCCAACATACTTTGGTGTGCTACTTTTTCTTTATCAAATTTCAATAACCAAATATCTAGTCTATCTGACACCAATTCTGCTACTTGAAGGTTGGTTTCAAAGTTATTTTCCCGATTAATTTCCGCTACAATTTGACGAATATCTTGGTCAGGTTCAATACGAACCATAATGTCTCCTTCTATATAATTGATAGGTGTTTGTGAGAAAGATAAAAAACTGATTGTCAACAAGATGAGGAAATTACAAATAGAGAATAGTGTCTTCATAAAAGCGGATAATTTGTGTTTATTGATTTTTTCACAAGGTGATTTAACCTTATTTTTCCGCAAAATAGAATATATTTTCAGGCTATTTTAACAATTCAGATTTTATATAAGTGTATGTAAGGTGGGAGACGAATCAAGGACGGTTTTTTGTCTTCTATAATGCAAAAAATGTTTTTCAACTAAACCTTTTAAAAATGGAACTTTTAGGCTGTATTTAGTGGTTATTTTTTTGGAGCGAACAGTTCAGTACTTCGTCGCAGAGGAAAGTCCCGCTATCCGTTCTTATCTCCCTCGTAGAGCAAATTC
>JAHDBB010000611.1 GCA_020630635.1 Chitinophagales bacterium | reverse complement strand
ATCCACTTGTCACTAAATTATTTTCATTCATCTACCGTCTTAAACGAAATATCCAATCCCTTATCCCTTGCTTCTCTCACCATCGCCTGTTGTTCAGGAGGCAAGTTAGATATATGAACAATGAACCCATTGACCATTACATATTGATTCATTGGATGTTCACGCTTCATAGTCTTGGTCATATAGCCCGAACCCTTATCCATCTTCAACGTCTTTCTAATATCAGACGCTTTGTTCGTAGTCGTCGATTTTTTCGTTTTAAAAAAACTGCAAATCTGCGGTACAGAGGTATAAGGTTCAAAAGATTTATCAAATAGATAGTTTACTTGTCCAACAGCATATATGATACCTGCTGCCCAATTTTTCTCGTCGCCTCTTAATAATGGACTAGGACGCTTCCGACTCAATTTACCAATTACCAAATCAATGACTTCTTGGTATTCTTCATCCAATTTAAAATTACAAAATGCAGTGGTCAACTCCGTAATTTTTTCGACCTTTTGATTGAGTTTTTCTTTTGACATAATCGTTTAGTTTAGTTGGTTCTAAATTCTAAAACGGTTCAGTTCCTATAGGGGAAGACTATTACCAACTAGCCCTGATAGTAGTGGTATGAATGCAAAAGCGTTGGCTGCCCAAAATTTGGCTGCATTCATAAGAACGGATAGCGGGACTTTCCGTTGCGATGAAAGAACAACCGTTCGCTCCTAAAAGTAAAAACGCAAAAGAACCGAAAACCACTAGTCACCTGTCTCTTGTCACCTTTTACTATCAAGCAAAAGCCTCTTCAACGATCTTCTTTTGTTGGTCTTTATGCACATTCTTAAATCCGCTAGCAGGAGACGCACTCGCATCACGAGATACAATAGCATCTATCTCATAAGGACTATTCAAGCCATGATGACGCATAATGAAGGTCCAAGCACCCATATTTTCAGGCTCTTCCTGTACCCAGTAAATTTCAGCATTTTTGTATTTCTTCAAAATAGTATTGAGCTGCTTTTCTGGATAAGGATACAATTGTTCTAGTCGAACAATCGCCACATCTTTGCGTTTATGCTCCCGTTTGTAAGCCAACAAATCGTAGTAGATCTTACCTGTACACATCAAGACTCTTTTGACCTTTGACTTAGTTGTAACCGTATCATCATCCAAAACCTCTTGGAAAGTACCTTGACTCAATTCTTCGATGGGCGAAATACATTCTTTATGACCAAATAGAGACTTGGGCGACATCACAATCAAAGGCTTTCTAAAATCCCAAGCCAATTGACGACGCAAGGCATGGAAGTAATTAGAAGGACTGGTGATGTTGGCAACAATGATATTGAACTCAGCACAGGCTTGTAAGAAACGTTCCAAACGTGCGCTGGAGTGTTCTGGACCCATCCCTTCATAACCATGTGGCAACAACATCACTATTCCATTTTGTTGATTCCACTTGGTTTCACCAGAAGTGATGTACTGGTCGATCATAATTTGTGCGCCATTGACAAAATCCCCAAATTGCGCTTCCCAAATGACCAAGTTATTGGGTTCTGCCCAATGATAGCCAAACTCAAAACCTAATACGCCATATTCAGATAACAGCGAGTTGTGAATGATAAAACGCCCTTGTTTTTTCGCCAAATGATTGAGGCGATTGTGTTGTGCTTTGGTCTTTTCATCAAAAATGACCGCATGACGGTGAGCGAATGTTCCACGCTTTACATCTTGTCCAGTGATACGGACATTTTTATTTTCCAAAAGCAATGAACCATACGCCATCAATTCAGCCGCTGCCCAATTGACAGTCTTGTCTTCCTTGATCATCTTATTGTAACGATCTAAAATCTTGTTGGCTTTGCGAAGTACATTAAAGCCTTCAGGAAGTTTCGTAAAGTTTTTGATGATCGTTTGGATCGCTTTTTTGCTAACAGCCGTTTTAGGAGATTGTTCAAAATCTTTTTTAGTTGCCAAGCGCATTTTATCCCATGCCTTTTCAGAAGGTGAAATATAGTAAGGTGGTGGATCAGCACGCACAGCATCTAATTTTTCTTGTAAGACTTGTTTGAAATCTGTCTCCAACTTCTTGCCTTCGTCCGTCGTAATGACATTTTGAGCAGCTAATTTTTCTCTATAAAGGTCTCTTGGATTTTTGTGTTTTTTGATGGTCTTGTACATCAAAGGCTGCGTAAATTCTGGATCATCTCCTTCATTGTGTCCATACTTTCGATAACACACCATATCAATAAAGACATCGCCCCCAAAAGTTTGACGATATTCTGCTGCCAATTCTGCTGCAAAAACCACCGCTTCTACATCATCGCCATTGACATGAAAAACGGGAGCCTCTACAATACTTGCCAAGCTGGTACAATAATTACTGGAACGAGCATCATCAAAGTCTGTCGTAAATCCAATTTGGTTGTTGATGATAAAGTGGATGGTTCCACCTGTCTGATACCCTTTCAATTTAGACATCTGCAACACCTCATACACAACACCTTGTCCCGCTACCGCTGCATCTCCATGAATTACAATTTGTAAGATGCTTTGATGTTTAGAATCGTAGTGCGTATCTGCTTTGGCTCTGGCGTATCCTTGAACAACAGGATCAACAGATTCTAAATGAGAAGGATTAGGAGCCAATTTTAAGAAAATATCTTTGCCATTTTTCGCTTTGTGTCGAGTGTGGTAGCCTAAGTGATACTTAACATCTCCTGCGCCTTGATTGGATTCCGTAGGCGCACTTCCATCAAATTCATTGAAGAAAATTTCATAAGGCTTGCTCATAATATTGGCCAATACAGCCAAACGCCCTCTGTGTGCCATACCAATCACACATTCTTCGACACCCAATTCCGCTCCTTTGTTGATGATGGCATCCAATGCAGGAATGGTGGATTCTCCGCCTTCGATGGAGAAACGTTTTTGACCGAGCCACTTTGTTCCTAAAAATTGCTCAAAGGTAGTCGTTTCATTGAGTTTGTTGAGGATGTGTTTTTTCTGGTCATTGTCAAAGCCAAAATCTTTCTTTTTCGCTTCAAAACGTTCTCGAATCCATTTTCGGGTATTGGGATTATGGATATAGACATATTCGATACCGATAGACCCACAATAAATATCTTCTAAGTGATTGATGATTTCTTGTAAGCTGGCATTTTCTAATCCTAGTCTTTGTCCAATGAGAAACTTTTTTGGTAAATCAGCATCTGTTAACCCAAAATCACTAGGAGACAGATGTGCTTTTCGATCAATTCGATCTCTAATCGGGTTAGTTTTAGCATTCAAATGGGCATTTTGACGATACGCTTTCATGAGGTTATAAACACGCAATTCCTTTTCATAGTCGATGTCACTAGCAACAGCTTGTCCATTGCCATTACTGGTTTTTATGGCAAATTCAAATCCTTCAAAGAATTTTTTCCAACCAAAGTCAACAGAGTCGGGGTCGTTTTGATAGTCTTGATACAGCGAGTCAATATACGCTGGATGGGCATTGTTAATATAGGTATCTACACTCATAATATTAGATTGAGGAGCAAGTGAATAGGAAATATGTATTATGTTATTCTGATTTTAGCACACAAAATAAATCTATCTTATTACGTTAAGCAAGAAAAACAGATTCATTTATTGTTAATTTTTATGTTTTGCACCAAAGAAAGTGCGGTTTTCCTTAAAAAGGCAATAAAGATAAGCATAAAAAAATAAAAAAGGCTACCCAATTTGATTGAGCAACCTTTTATCTTAACATTGATCTCTGAATACGGATGATTCAGGACGACCTTGCAAACATTATGAGTGTTTGCTATATTTTAAATTCTTATTGGTTGAGAGTTATCTTTTTTCTAAGCGAAAGAAGATCATAATGGTTAATTGTGAATGATGAATTATAAATGTGGTTCAGTTTGTGTTATTTTTTTAGGAGCGAAAGGACTTAATA
>JAHDBB010000610.1 GCA_020630635.1 Chitinophagales bacterium | reverse complement strand
CATAACCATTTTCTGTGTGTTTTCACTGTTCGTTTCCTTGTCTTCGCCAGACGGGTCTTCATTTTTCAGTCGATAAAAATGAAGCAAAAATCTCGCTAAACTTATGGTTCCTAGCACAAAGCCAACGCCCCGCCACCCCCAAGTTTAGCAGACCAACGCTTCTTTTTCGGTTCTAATTTGAGCAAAGAAGTAAGGTCTCAAAAACTCGAATAAACCTTTCTGATGCTGTACTTAATAGTTTCGGCTCATTATTACATTTTCTATATTTTTAATCCTTCTATTATGATTCGTTTTAGTATACTTTTAATTGCTTTTTTGGCTGGACATTTGATGGCTTCAGCCGCTTTATTGACTTTGAGTGTAGATATGTCTAACGAGGTGATCGGTCCGTCAGGTGTTTATGTGGCTGGTAGTTTTCAAGATTGGAATCCTGAAACTTCTCCTATGATTGACTTGGGTGATGGTATCTATAGTTTGTCGTTTGAAGTAGAAGCAGATTCGGTGTATCAGTATGTTTTTTTAAACGGGATTGGTTGGGATGGTCGTGAAATCGTACCAGAAGAATGTGGCGTGGATAATGGTCTGGATAGCTTTAATCGTTCTGTGGAAGTTTTGGAGGATGTACAAACGCCTTTGGTTTGTTTTGGCAGTTGTGCTACTTGTGTGATTGATACCAATACTGTTGTGAGTACGCTGACGGTCTTGGTGGATATGTCTAACGAAACGATTGATAGTGCGGGTGTGCATGTGGCTGGAACTTTTCAAGGATGGGATGAAACCGCTTCGCCTATGTTTGAAATCGGAGAAGGACTTTATGCCTTTACGACTGTCGTAGATTCAGGCTCGACTCATCAATACAAGTTTATCAATGGCAATGTTTGGGAAAATGCGGAAATGGTGTCGGGTGCTTGTGGGGTAGATGATGGCTTGGGTGGATACAATCGAGTTGCAACAGTCGATGCGATTAATGTTATTACCGAAGAGGTTTGTTTTGGCAGTTGTTTGTTTTGTATGTATGCTCCCGATATACCACAAGTTAATTTGACTTTGTTGGTAGATATGTCTGAAGAAAGCATTTCAGAAAATGGTGTTCATATCGCTGGAAGTTTTCAAAATTGGAATCCGATGGATGATCCCATGTTTGAGATACAAGAAAATATTTTTGCGTATTCGACTTTAGTTGATTCGGGTTCCATTCATCAATATAAATTTATCAATGGCAATGCTTGGGCGGATGCTGAAATGGTTCCTGCTGAATGTGGACTAGATGATGGTGGTGGTATTTTGAATCGAGAAATTGTTATGGGTGGAGAAGACTTGATTGTTCAAGCTCCTTGTTTTGCCAATTGTTTTGCTTGTCCCATGGATAGTATTCCGACAGATACGATGGAGATGCTGGTCAATGTCACTTTTAGTGTAGATATGTCCTTGACCGTTTTTGGTGAAGAAGGTGTATTGGTCGAAGTTTTTGATGGAAATGACATTGTGTATCATGCGCTTGCTGATGTTGGCAATAGTATCTATGAAAAAACGGTGGCATTGGATGCGACACTTGAAACGGTTTGGTATCGCTTTATCAATGGCGATGTGTCTGAAACAGTTCCGATGGAATGTGGAGATGAGTTTAATATCTTTTATCGTATTTGTTCTATACCGATGGAAGATACAGTTTTGGAAACGGTTTGTTTTAGTCAATGTTCTGCTACTTGTGAGGAACAACCGACTGCTTTGAATATGATGTCGTCTGACTTATTTGACCTCTCTCCTATGGGTCAAAACCAATTTTTGTTGAATGTCTATACTCCTAATTCCCTTCCATCCATTTTATCTATTTTTAGTCTTGATGGTCGATTTATCTTACATGAGACGTTCCAAAGTTCACTAGTTTTGGATGCTTCTAGCTGGACCAGTGGTGTATATTTGGTTCGTTTACAAATGGGGGGGCGATTGGTTGTGCAGAAGATAGTGGTGGATTGAGCTGGTTGTTTTGTGATGGAGAAAGTTCGTGAATTGTCTTTACTTTTAGTCTGTGTGAAGTAAAGGTGTCGTTTTTTTCTTTTTGGAGCGAACTCTTTTTGCTTCGTCGTTTTAGAAAGTCCTGCTATTCGTTCTTATTGCTGTTCTAGCCTTAGCACAGATGCTATCTGTTCCTACAAAAGCCAAGCTTCACAGCAATACCACTGCTATCAGGGCTAGTGAAGCAAGGACAGGATTTCTTAGTACCAGTTTTCAAATCACATATCATTAACTATTATTAATCAAAATAATATACAAATAACAATTAACTCATTCAATTAAATGGTTATTTATTTTCAAATAAAAACAATTAAATCATATATCTTTTTACTCTATTCACTGAAATATTAATGGTATTTTTATTACATTTGATGTATAAAGAGTCCTAATTATATTACTCCTCCCTATTTAATTAGCTCTAACTGTGCCTATGATCACAGTTGTATTTCCTTTCCTTTTCAAAAACATTATTATCATTCAATAATGCTTTTATGATCATTTCTGTGTCTTTGGCTAAAGGGGCAAGCTAAAGATATTTTTATACAATTACCGAAAACAACCAAATTTAGATTATAAAGAATGATTAAAAAAGAAGATATACCACTCCTCTAGTACACCTATTTGAAGCTATATATTTTCTGCACTTTAATCCATTCCTAAGCAACTACTAACTTAATTAAAAAAACTAGCTATGAAAATGAACATTTACGTTCAAATCAGGCATCTCATGTGCTTGATAAGGAGATTTCTTTGCTCCCTTCCAAACTTTTCCAAAAGAAAAAAACTTGCCCCATTACTAGTGCTTTTAGGACTTCTACTAAGCAGTATGCTTTCAGCACAATTAGAACCATGTCCCAATAGTAATGATGATCCACCTCCTTATGCTGCACCAGGTGTCGAGATTGTTAATGACTTACCTGTCTATTTAGAAATTAATGCCAATACGATTACAGCAGATGATAATGATTTTTGTATTGGTAATTCAGGTAATGAAGAGACTGATAGTGGTTGTGGAACTTTTGTTTTTTCCAACTTAATGGGCAGTCAAGATGGCTGTGGAACACAATTTTGTTTTACTCCAAGACAAGGATGTGGTAATGCTTTGGGCAATGTATGCTTTTGGCGAGAAGATCCCAATAATCCAGGTAATTGGTTGGGGTTGGGTTCTTTTGAATCAACAGAAGATGTACCCGAAGTTTGTATAACCAGTGAAGGGTTAGAGGAAGAGTTTATCATTACAGTTTGCCGTCCTGGTAATGGTCCTGTGTCTGTTACCGATGTTTCGGTTACGCCTCCACCGACGATTGATCTAGGACCTGATCAAACTCTTTGTCCAACCGATTTACCAACCACCATTGATTTAACGACATTAGAACCTGTGGGACAAACAGGTGGTACTTGGACTCCTTCAGCTTCTTTGGCAATAGATGCTACTGCTATGATAGGTAATAGTTTTACAGCTACTTACTGTTATGATGCCTCCAATGAAGTAGGATATAGTTGTGAGATTTGTGATGATGTAACATATAGCATCTCTGAATGTTGTCCCATTGATTGTGATGATGGTGACTGTACCACTATGGATTTTTTCAATTCCAATAGTTGTCAATGTAATAACATCGCTATTTTAGAACCTGATTGTGATGACAATGATTGTAATACATTGGATAGTTATGATCCGATGATTTGTGAGTGTACCAATACACCGATCGCACCACCAGACTGTGATGACAATGATTGTAATACATTGGATAGTTATGATCCAATGACTTGTGAGTGTTCTAATACACCGATTGCACCTCCTGATTGCGATGACAATGATTGTAATACATTGGATAGTTATGATCCTGAAACTTGTGAGTGTTCTAATACACCGATTGCACCTCCTGATTGTGATGACAATGATTGTAATAC
>JAHDBB010000609.1 GCA_020630635.1 Chitinophagales bacterium | reverse complement strand
CGTATCTATGATTGAGCAATGTCAGAGTTTTGTCATTTAAATGTTAAATATTTAGCTATGTTTTTATTTAAATAAATTTTTAATTAAATTTGACTGTCAATCTTTTAATTATGTAAAACAAACCCAGTAAGTATCTTCGTATAATAATGTATAGAAGGCTCTATCTGTAGTCTTCTATTTTTTGCACCAAAACCACAAATAATATAGATAGATAAATTAAAAAGACTCACATCTTAATGGACGAGTTATATTCCAAAATTAGAATAACATTCTGTCTGTCTTATATAGAATAGGCTCATTGATTAAATATGAAAAAAACTCTAAAAAAACTGGTCTTGAAAAAGAAAACCATTTCTCAACTTAACCAAGAACAAATGAGTAAAATCGTAGGTGGCTGTCCTACTGAATTCTTTTGTACAAACGATAAATTTTGTTTAAGTAAGGTTATTTGTGAAAGTTAAATAACTGTAAATTTTTATACCCAATACCATACAATAGAAGGCTTTAGCAATTAAAGTCTTCTATTTTTTGACTTCAAAAACAAAATAATAAACATATATTAATAACAATTTTAATTATAAAAAAGGAGAAGCACTTACTGTAATTTTATTTTCTTAACCCTTTTCAAAAATGTAATTATGAAAAAGATTCAAAAAAAACTGGCTTTGAAAAAGAAGACTATTTCTAAACTCAACAAAGAGCAAATGAATAAGGTAATAGGAGGATGGTGTACAGATACATGTTGTACTTTTTGTGGACAATATGGTTATAATTGTATGTCTTCCTAACTATTAAAATTTTATTTTCTAACCCTTTCAAAAATGTAATTATGAAAAAGATTCAAAAGAAACTGAATTTGAAGAAGAAGACTATTTCTAAGCTCAACAAAGAACAAATGAGTAAAGTGATAGGTGGATGTACTTGTGACTGTTGTCCTACGCATACTTGCTACACTTGTTATGGAGGACCTAATTTCTGTATTTTTTAATTCTCTACAAACATATAGGATTTTTATACTATAATTTGGTAAATTGCTTTAATGTAAACAGAAGGGTCAACCATTGGGTCTTCTGTTTTTTTATGTCCTTTATTAATCTCCAATAGATTGTAAGAAAATGCTTTTATTGACCAAAGAAGTATCACCTAAATAAGTCCAATTGATCCCTTTGGCATATTTTTTAAATGCTTTATTTAAATCCTCTACAGATAATGCATCTACCTCATCAATAAATTTGTCGGTGCGTTTCCAATCTCCAGATAAAGTAGCTTGTCCTAAACCTGTCGCTTGACTTCCTACTGTTTCCATTTTCATATAATGTTGGGTCAAAAAATCGCCCTTTTTATTGGTCAATTCTGATGCTTCAAAGCCTTCCTTACAAATATCCCGAATTTCATTAATCATAACGGCAACTGCTTCATTGGGTTTATCTGTTGAAACATATAAAAGTGTGTAGGGATTGCCTAAAATGGAGCTTGGAAAAGCAGCAGCAGGTGCATAAGACAAGTTGCGCTCTGTTCTGATTTCTTTGAAAAGTCGATCATACAAAATAGAATAAGCGACTCGCATTGCTACTTCATCATCCGAACCAATATCAGGTGCATTCATATATCCTCTTATGTAGTTGGTGGCGATGTCTCTGGACTCTTCATTGTAAGAAGATTCATTAAAAAACACTTTTCCTTCTGGCTTTACCTGAATGCCTTCGGCTTTCAAATCACCAAATGCCTTCTTTACTTTTGCCTTTAAGTCGGCTTCTTCTACGGCTCCAACCACCACTAAAACGATCTGATCTTTACCCAATAAACGCTTGTAGTATTTTTGTACTTGTCCCCAAGATAATTTTTCTATACTGCTAGCTGTTCCATCGGGAACTTTAGAGTAGTTCAAATCTTTGAAAGCGTTGGACATGGCAATATTGCGGAGATGGCTATCGGCATCTGATTCGGCATTTTTGGCTCCCGCCACCAATTGGTTTTTGATATTGTTAAATTCTTCTTCTTCAAAGGCTGGATTGCGAACAGCATCGGCAAATAAGTCCCACGATTCGTCCCAATAGCTGGTGAGACAACGCAAAGATATTTTGCTATAATCGTACTCGGCTGAATTGCCAATGATGCTGCCCATTTTTTCTAATTTACCAAAGAAATCTGTTTTGGGATGATTTTGTGTTCCTCCTTCTGTGACAACCGCTAAAGCTAAAGCTTCGATGCCTTCTTGTTCTTTGGTATAGTTACTGGTTCCTCCATCTAGAAAAAGTTGGACGCTGATGACTTGTTTATTGGAAGGTTTTAAAAGGACCTTCACCCCTTCCACTTCAAATTCTTGGGTTTGGCTTTGTAACTCCAAAGAACCCATCAAGAAGGTCAACAAGACAAATAATAAAGATGTATATTTCATGGATTATTTTTTTAAGATTTGGGCTTAAAGAACAGATGCTATCTGTTCCTACAATTTTCAATTGAAACTAACGATTCACTTTAAAAAATTCGTCTACTTTAAAATTCTCTCGCATTTCTTTAGTCACCATCATTCCTGTGGCGTGAGGCTTGCTTTTGATATATTTGTTGACATATTCTTTGATGTCCTGACGAGTCACTTTTTGGATTTCTTCCGCATAGTTGGTATAGTATTCAATATCAGCAACTGCCCACCAATACGTCACAGAATTAATGAAAGAAGACGTTTTTTCTTGACTATAAGCATCACTGATTTTCAGTAAATCTTTGGATGTTTGCAACTGTTCATCTGTAAAATAATCGTCACTATCCCACTCGTTAACATGTTCATGAATTTTGGTCAAAACCTCTTCTATTTTTTCGGGATTGGGAACAATGACAATACCAATTGGTCCTGTATATCTATCGGTTTGGTAATATTCATTGACCGCAAATGCCAAGCCACTATCGACTAAATCTTGTTGAAGTTTCGACGTTTTTTGAGAAAGGATATAGGATAAAACATCGGCTGCATAAGTTGCTTTGACATCATTGCGAGTATCGGGACCGTGCCAACTCATCATAATAAAAGGCTGACGAGTATTTTCATTTTCTACGATGAAGTATTGATTTTCTGTAAGAGGATCAAATTCTGGGATAGGCCATTTTTCAAAGGCATCAAAATCAGCAGGCTCCCAATCACCGTAAATTTCTTTGGCATATTTCACTACTTCATCTGCCTTTACATCACCTGCAACCGCCAAAAGTGTGTTATTGGGATAGTAGTATTTTTCTTTGATGACTTCCATTTTTTCGGGAGTCGCTGTCTTGATAATATCGTGGTCTCCTATCGTATTTTTTCGACTAAAATGTTTGCCCCATAAGACTCTGGACATTTCTTCTCTTAGAAAATAAAAAGGGTTAGACTCGGCTCTTTCAAACTCTCCATCGACCACCAAGTTTTCTTTTTTCATTTCTTCTTTATCAAAGGTCGGATAACGCATCGCTGAATTTAAGAAACGTAAACCTTCTTCCAAATGTCGATTGGTAATCGTAATAAAATAGTTGACTCGATTGGTGGAAGTCGTACCATTAAATTGTGCGCCCATCTCTTGGATTTTTTGCATAAATGCTTCTTGAGAGGGATAGTCTCGATTGGCTTTAAAAAACATGTGTTCGTATAAATGCGATAAGCCATCATATTCGTCCGTTTCGGTATAAGCTCCATTTTTGACACACAATTCTAAGGTCGCTAATGGCACACTTGGGTCTTCGATAACCAAGACTTCTAAGCCATTTTCTAATTTACTTAGATGAAAATTATCGGGAAGATTTTGTTGAGCATAGCTGACGATTTGTAAACTGAGCAAGCTCAAAAAGGTGAAAAGGATTTTTTTCATAGATGTATATTTTAGGTCTTCATTCCAAAGAATGAAGTATAAACTTATTTTTCGGTTCTTTGCTTGGCTTCATCCTAAAGAATGAAGTAAAGCATTTTT
>JAHDBB010000608.1 GCA_020630635.1 Chitinophagales bacterium | reverse complement strand
ATCAAGACTTTCAACTATGAGCCAGATCGTTTTGAAATAATTGGAAAAGAGGTCTTTATTTACTGTGAAGATAAGTATCATAAAAGCAAGTTGTCGAATACTTTTTTTGAGAAGAAACTCAAGGTTACTACGACTACTCGCAATTGGAAAACAGTTGGTAAATTGGTAGAGTTGATGAATAAATAACTATCTTTGGAAATTCTGAAAACAGAATATTATGAAACTAGAAATACGCAAAAACATCCCTCAAAATCCCAACGATTTTCCACCCTTATTATTCGTACATGGAATGTGCCATGCCGCTTGGTATTGGCAAGAAAACTTTATGCCTTGGTTTGCTGAAAGAGGCTTTACCAGTTATGCCTTGAGTTTGCGAAATCATGGAAAATCAGATTCAGAAAAGCCCTTGAACCAAGTGCATTTATCAGAATATGTGGAAGATGTACAAAAAGCGATTGATGAAATCGGAACCTTACCGATTTTGGTAGGTCATTCAATGGGCGGATTGATAACGCAACTATATTTATCAGAAAAACCAGCAAAAGGAGCAATTTTGTTGACTCCTGTGCCACATACAGGAACGGTGAGCGCAAGCCGAAATTCTAAGCTCAAAAATAAAATTACTCGTTGGGTGTTGCTGTGGAAAAAGAGTTTTTTATTTACGTTGAATACGCCAGAAAAGGCGCAAAAATCCTTGTATTCGAGAGATTTATCAATGGATTTGGTCAAGAAATATCAACAATTGGTAGAAGACGAATCACTCCAAGCTTATTGGGACATGCGTTATCCTGATGTTCCGACCAAGTACCACACACAGATTCCAATGTTGGTGGTGGCTGCTGAAAAAGACAACTTATTAACGGCTTCTTCGATTCAAAATACGGCTAAACATTTTGGAGCGACTTTTATTTTGGTCAAAAATACAGCACACAACCTAATGTTGGATACTCGATGGGAATGGGTTGCACAGCAAATGTTGGATTGGTTAGAAACCAATGAATCGATGATTTTATCAAATGAAAAATTGGATAGTTTGATACAGTGATTTCTTTTAGAGGAGCGAAAGTTTAGGTACTTCGTCGTAAAGGAAAGTCCCGCTATCCGTTCTTATAAATGCGCCAACGTTTTAGGAAGCCAACGCATTGCATTTATACCACTCCTATCGGGGCTATATTGTTATGGACAGAACCTATAGAAACTGAACTATTTTAGTGTTTCAAAGACAAAAAGAGTATCGAATCTGGTTTGTAAAGTAAGGAACTTTTAAAGATAAAAAAGTGTTTTTTTAGTAACGGGCAAACATAAGAAATAAACATCATTAGTATGATCCAAAACACAGCAAGTACTTCTATGAATATCCCCAATTCTGACCTACCAAGAGTCGTGATTATCGGAGCAGGTTTTGCTGGACTACAAATTGCTAGAAACATTGATACTCACCAATATCAGATCGTCTTAATCGACAAATACAACTACCACACCTTCCAACCCTTATTGTATCAAGTCGCTTCTGCTGGCTTAGAACCAGACTCCATCGCTTATCCAATCCGCAAAATTTTACGAAAAAAGAAGAATACCTATTTTCGCTTAACAGAAGTCGAACACATTGACTTTGACCAATCAACCATAGAGACGACCATTGGAAAATTAGCGTATGATAAGCTAATCATCGCCACAGGGGCAACCAATAACTTTTTCAACAATGAAGCCATTGAAAGAAATTCTTTACCAATGAAAACGGTGGTGGATGCATTGGATTTGCGAAGTAAAATATTGGGTAATTTTGAAAAAGCACTGAATACCAAAGACTTAGCCAAACGAGAAGAATTGATGAACTTTGTGATTGTGGGCGCAGGTCCAACAGGCGTAGAATTGGCAGGAGCTTTAGCCGAGTTAAAAAATAAAATTTTACCCAAAGACTTTCCTGATTTGGATTTAAAAGGGATGCAAATCAATTTGATCGAAGCGTCAGATAAAGTCCTTGCTGCTATGAGTGAACCTTCTTCAGAAAAGGCGTATCAATATTTGAAACAGTTAGGTGTACAAGTTTGGACGAATACTTTTGTGACAGACTATACAGATAATGTGGTTACGACGAGTGGTAAAACCAGTTTCAAGGCAGATACATTGGTGTGGGCAGCAGGAGTAGCAGGGACTTTTCCCACAGGCATTCACGAGTCAGAAATCGGTAAAGGCAATCGAGTGATCGTAGATGAATATTGTTTGATGAAAGGGAGTAACAATGTCTACGTAGTAGGAGATGCATCACTTATTGAGTCAGACTTATATCCCAAAGGTTTACCAATGTTGGGATCTGTGGCTAAACAACAAGGTCATTACATCGCCAAG
The DNA here is from genome assembly GCA_020630635.1 of Chitinophagales bacterium. Lineage (GTDB taxonomy): Bacteria > Bacteroidota > Bacteroidia > Chitinophagales > UBA2359 > JAHDBB01. Next base: position 1,593 of record JAHDBB010000608.1, on the reverse strand, counting down.
ACCTTGAATAATGAAGCTAAAAAAGTGGAGGCAAAGCCCTTTATTTACAACGATCAAGGAACGATGGCAACCATCGGAAGAAATAAAGCAGTGGTAGAATTGAGTGCCTTCAAAAGTCAAGGATTGATTGCTTGGTTTTTATGGATGGCGATCCATTTGATGTTGTTGGTTGGTTTCCGAAATCGGGCAGTTGTCTTTATCAATTGGGCTTGGAATTATATCAACTATAACAATGGATTGCGGTTGATTATTCGACCTTTTGAATCAGAAAATGTTGATAATGATGTGGGTAGTATTACGAGTACTCAATAGTTAGGTGCAAGCAAAAAAACTCTCCAGTATTTAGAAAAATAGATTATTATAACAACCTTAATCCTCACCAAAGAGCGAAGTTAAATGAAGCCAAAAAAAGATAATGTTTTAGATGATTTGTACAGAGAAATAGCACAAATTCTTGAAAAAGGAAGAAGAAAAATTAATACAACTATCAATAACCAATTGATTTTAGCTTATTGGCAAATAGGAAAAACAATTGTAGAAAAAGAAAGATCAGAAGAATTATCTGCTCGAAAACTAATTCTTGATTTATCTAAACTTCTTTCAAAAGAAATAGGGAAAGGCTTTTCAAGATCTAATCTGTTCAATATGAGAATGTTTTATCTCAAATATCCAGATGTCCAGACACTGTCTGGACATTTAACTTGGAGTCATATATGTGAACTTTTATCTATTGAAGACAATCAAAAAAGGGAATTTTATGAGAAGGAAACTCAAAATTCTAAATGGTCAGTAAGAGAACTCAAAAGACAAATTAATACTTCATTGTTTGAACGACTTTTGCTCTCTAAAGGAAAGTTTAATAAACAACAAGTTTACCAATTATCAAAAGAAGGAATGATTGTCGAAAAACCTGAAGATATAATCAAAGATCCATATGTTTTAGAATTCTTAGGAATACCTGAAAATAAGATAATTTTAGAGAAAGAACTTGAAATAAAACTTATCAGACATATAGAAGATTTTTTATTAGAGTTAGGTAAAGGATTCATGTTTGTAGGTTCTCAACAAAGAATAACTATTGGAAATGTACATTACAAAGTGGATATGGTATTCTACAACAAAAAATTGAGAGCTTATGTGCTAATTGACTTAAAAGTTAATAAGCTTAAACCTGAAAATATAGGACAAATGAATGCATATCTTAATTACTATAAAGCAGAAGTAAATGAAGATATTGATAATGACCCTATTGGAATTATTTTATGTACAGATAAAGATGAAATTGTAGCTGAATATGCTTTAGGTGGATTAAATAATCAAATCTTTGCATCGAAATATGTTTATTTTTTGCCAAATAAAGATGAATTAATTGATCAAGTACAAAAGGCTATAAAAGAATATAAAGAGGAAGAAGAGTAAAATGCCTACACCTAACAGCTAAAAAACTTTTATCACCACATTTCCCTAAATAACTTATGATGCCTAAAAACTATACCCACCATAGTATGCTATATAATGTCCATATTCTGCTACGCTCCATACGGTATAGCTGAGGTTGAGACCATAACCACCTAGCCCCGATAGTAGTGGTAT
>JAHDBB010000607.1:1669-3977 GCA_020630635.1 Chitinophagales bacterium | reverse complement strand
GAGAGAGGGAAAATGATGCGCCAACAAAACAAGGCATTGGTCAAACAAATTAACCTTGCTTGGTTTTGGGAAATGGTGGAATCCAAAGCCTTTCTAAGAGAAAAAATGGCATTCTTTTGGCACGATCATTTCGCCAGTAAGCATCGTCATCCAGCCCTCGTCCAACAACAAATCAATACCTTGCGACAATTGGCTTTAGGAAATTTTGGCGACTTACTTTTAGCCATTTCCAAAGATACAGTTATGTTGTCTTTTCTCAACAATCAACAAAACAGAAAAGGACAGCCCAACGAAAATTTTGCCCGTGAACTTTTAGAGTTGTTTACTTTAGGAATTGGGCATTATTCGGAGACGGATATAAAAGAAGCCGCAAGAGCTTTTACGGGTTGGACTTTTGACCAAGAAGGTAAGTTCTCTTTCAACAAAAGACAACATGATTTTGGGCAAAAAACTTTTTTAGGAAAGACAGGAAATTGGGATGGTGAAGACATTATTAATATTCTTTTAGAGCAGAAACAAACTGCTTATTATCTCTGTTCTAAGCTCTATCAATACTTTGTCAATCCACAATTAGACCTCAATAAAGTCCAAGAATTAGCAGATGATTTTTACCAATCTAATTACAATATTTCAGGCTTGCTTCAAAATATTTTTACTTCGGATTGGTTTTATGAAAAGCGACATATTGGGGTGATGATCAAATCGCCCATCGAATACTTAGTGGGGCTTTGCCGAACTTTGCGTTTACGATTTGAAGACGATGAAATTTTGCTTTTTTTGCAAAAGGCGTTGGGACAAGTCTTGTTAGATCCGCCCAATGTAGCAGGTTGGACCAGTAATCAAGGCTGGGTTGATAGCTCTACTTTGTTGTTTCGTTTACGGATGGGAGCGTTTTTATTTGCTGCCAAAGACATTGACTTTGAGACGAAGGATAGGGGAGATGTAAATGCTATCTTCAAAAGTGCCAAGAAGTTTAAACAGGCAAAAGTACGTCCTGATTGGGAAGGTTTGCAACAAGATTTTCAAGGGATAAAAAATACAGATTTAGTAGAAACTTTAGCCAATTATCTTTTGCAAAATCCGATTTCTTTAAACCTTATACGTTATGAAGTAGCGAAAGGAAATCGCAAAGAATCCATTAAGCAAGTTATCGAAAATATATTGAGTTTACCAGAATATCAACTTTGTTAAAATGAAAAGACGCTCTTTTTTAAAATCCTCTATGATGGCGACAGGCGGACTGTTTTTTGCGCCAGCCTTATTGCAAAGTGCCTGTTCTAAAGCCTTGCCAGTAACGTCAGAAAAGCTAGTCGTTATCCAATTATCGGGTGGTAATGATGGCCTAAATACCGTCATTCCTTACCGCAATGATATTTATTACAAAGTACGTCCCAACTTGGCGATTCCCAAGCAAGAAGTTTTAAAAGTGGGAGACGAATTAGGTTTGCATCCTTCTCTAAATCCGCTTAGACGTTTATACGATGACGGCTATATGTCGGTTATAAATGCAGTCGGTTATCCCAATCCGATACGCTCTCATTTTCGCTCAATGGATATTTGGCAAAGCGGCAGTAGTAGCCAACAACATTGGGATACAGGTTGGTTAGGACGCTATTTGGATGCTCAATGTGATAACTGTGAGACGAGTCATATTGCTATAGAAATCAATGACTTATTGGGCTTGGCATTGAAAGGAGAAAATTATAAAGGACTGGCGATGCGAAATCCTAAGCGATTGTATCGAGCCGTTCAAGACCCATATTTGGAGCAAATTACAGAGGCACAAAAACACGCTCATGAGCATCAAAACTTGGGCTATCTCTACAAGACTTTGATAGAAACTCAATCGTCTGCTCAATACATTTATGAGAAATCTAAGATTCAAAGAACGACTCAAACGTATCCTCAAAATTCATTGGCTCAACAACTCAAAACGGTGGCGCAAATGATGATTTCGGGATTGGATACACAGATTTATTACGTGTCTCTTTCTGGTTTTGATACCCACGCCAACCAACCCAATACCCAAGCTCGTTTATTAAAAAACTATGCGGAATCAGTTGATGCGTTTATACAAGACCTTCAGCGACATGATTTATTTGACAGGACGTTGATTATGACCTTTTCCGAGTTTGGACGACGCTTAGGCGAGAATGCCAGTCGAGGAACCGATCATGGCACTGCGAATAATGTTTTCCTAATGGGCGGCAATTTAAAGCAAAAAGGTTTTTACAATCAAGGAGCGAATTTATCCAATTTAGATGGCAATGAAGATCTTAAATTTAAGATAGATTTTAGACGCATTTAT
>JAHDBB010000607.1:0-1569 GCA_020630635.1 Chitinophagales bacterium | reverse complement strand
CTGCATTTAGCATACCACTACTATCGGGGCTAGGTCGTTATGGTCTCAACTTATAGGTTCGTTATTATTGAGATGTTTCTTAATCCTGAATGCGAGGTGGTGGATTTTTAATGGCTTGTTTTCCTTCAAAGGTATGATCAAATCTTCGAGAGGTTGGATACGCAAAATCAATATCGGCCTGAGGCGCAAATTGCAAAAGGATTTGTTCCCATATTTGTTCCTTTGAATCTCGTCTTTGTGGTGGTGTACATAGGTAACGAATCGTCAATAAAACCCCACTATCTTTGACATCTGTATAAACCTTTGGTGTCAATTTGCTATAATAAATCATATACTTTTCAGTCGCTTTTTTTAGATGATATTCTGCTCGTTTTTGAGTTCCATCGGAATGGTCATCTGCAATATCTTGAAGTATTTTTTTAGCTTTTTGCCAATCGCTTTCAAAAGTCACCAGAACAGGTATTTCATTCCAAATAAAGTTGAATCCTCTGGAATAGTTGGCTTGGGTTTCAGCGAAAACTCTGGCGTTGGGAACGTGGATGATGCGTCCTGTACTTTGGTCGGCATCTACCCAATTGCCAATTTCATTGAGGGTAAACTGAAAGATGTTGATGTCGATAACGTCGCCTGCATGTCCGCCTATCTCAATCCTATCGCCTAACTCAAAAGGTCGTCTAAACATAATGAAAAGCCATCCTGCGATATTGACGATGGGTTCTTTTAAGGCGATGGCAACTCCTGCTGAAAGTAATCCAAAGTAAGTGGCTAAGGAGTCTAATCCTGCAAACCAGATACGTCCTACCAATATTACGCCCAATGTAAAGATGCTATAGGAGATAATATTTCGAGTGCGATAATTGCGTTTGAGATCGGTGTTGAGTTGAAAAAAAAGACGCAAGGCTCCTCGTCTGACGATCACCAATAAAACGATGGTGATGATGCTTTTGATGATTTTATTTTGTATCTCTGGACTGACTCCGATAAATTGTTCGATGACGAGGGCAAGACCTGAAAGTTGATTGGAAAGCCATATTTGTCCGATAAAGATGAGACTTAAAAAGCCTAAGATGTTGCGAAAGTTTTGGCGAAATATTTTGCGTTGTTGGGTTTGATCTTCTCCTTCTGGATTTTTGGGATTGTAAATGAATTTTAGAACAAGCCAGTAAATTAGAAAGGCAACGATAATAATGATGGCGGTGGCAATGAATTTAAAGGCTAATTGGGTGCGCCATTCTTGAAGTTGTAAAAGCCATTCATTAGAGAGGTCTTGCATGTTTTTTCTTACAAAAGTAAGAAGATTTTTTGATATAGTTTTTTATATCAAAAGTTTTAAAGACTGGTACTAAGAAATCCTGTCCTTTCACCAATAGCCCCGATAGTAGTGGTATGAATGCATAAGCGTTGGCTACCTAAAACGTTGGCTGCATTCATAAGAACGGATAGCGGGACTTTCTGTAACAACGAAGCATCCCAACATTCGCTCCTCTAAAAAAAATATCATTTTAAAGATAGCTTAGTTGGCGATAGTTTTATCTATGGTGTATAAATCGATCATTTGTTTTTCCATAA
>JAHDBB010000606.1 GCA_020630635.1 Chitinophagales bacterium | reverse complement strand
AAAAATCACGAAATGAACAGCATTCATAATTTATCATTCACCATTCATCATTATAACGACCTTTCGCTCCTAATAAAAAATCACGAACCGAACAGCATTTATAATTAACCATTCACCATTCATCATTGAATTTTAAACCTTCACCCCTGCCTTGATCGCTTCTTCGATTTCCAGCAAAATAGTTCGTGCATCTTTCGACGTTTGTACCCTATCAAATATCAACATCAAATTCTTTGGCGTTTGCTTTAATTGGCTCTTGCGTTTATTGGCAGAAGATTGAATGTGGCTCAAAACATTGGTGAAAATTGGAGAAGTATAGTAAGGCGACTCTTGGTTTTCGACAAAGTAACAACGCAACTTCCCATCCTTTATCACAAGGCGTTCAAACCCTAAACGGGTCGCTACCCACTTTAAACGCACTCCGTAAAAAAGCTCATTGACTTCGGGCGGAATCGGACCAAAACGATCAACCATTCGCTTTTTAAAATCTTGCAAATCGTCTTCTACTTCAATGTCATTTAGCTCTCGATACAATAAGTAGCGTTCATTGGAATTGTTGACAAATTGGTTAGGAATCAGCATATCTAAATCTGTCTCTACTTGACAGTCTTTCACAAACTTTTTGTCCTTATTGAATTGATCCTCAAAGACTTCTCTAAAGTCCGTTTCTTTTAATTCTTGAATGGCTTCATCCAATATTTTTTGGTACGTCTCAAAGCCAATGTCCATAATAAAGCCGCTTTGTTCGCCTCCCAATAAATTTCCAGCTCCCCGAATATCCAAGTCTTTCATCGCAATATTAAAGCCACTTCCCAAGTCTGCAAATTGCTCAATCGTTTTGAGTCGCTTTTTAGAATCTTCTGGAAGCCCATGTACAGGTGGACTGATAAGATAACAAAATGCTTTTTGATTGGAACGTCCAACCCGTCCTCGCAATTGGTGTAAGTCACTCAATCCAAACCAATGAGCATTGTTGATAATGATGGTATTGGCATTTGGAATATCCAAACCCGACTCCACGATATTGGTACAAATTAATACATCATACGTCTTATTTTCAAACTTGAGCATTTGCTCCTCTAACTTCTTATTATCCATCTGTCCATGTGCGACTCCCAAGTCTAAATCAGGGCAATGTTTTTGGATCATCGCTGCAATATCGGCAATGTCTTTGACTCGATTGTGAATAAAAAAGACTTGTCCACCTCGATAGATTTCGTAGTAAATCGCATCTCGAATTTTTTCACCTTTGAACGTCATCAACTCGGTGTGAATCGGCTGACGATTGGGCGGCGGTGTTCTCATCACTGATAAGTCTCTTGCACTCATCAATGAAAATTGTAAGGTTCGGGGAATGGGTGTAGCCGTCAAGGTAAGCGTATCGACATTGACCTTTAAGTTACGAAGTTTTTCTTTTGCTGCCACTCCAAATTTTTGCTCTTCATCAATGACCAATAATCCTAAATCTTGAAACTTGACATTTTTACTGGTCAATGCATGCGTTCCTATAATAACATCCACTTCCCCTTTTGCCAATTTTTCTAAAGTTTCCTTTTTTTGCTTGCTGGTCTTAAAACGATTCAAGAAATCAACCTTACAAGGAAAGTCTTTGAGTCGAGCCGAAAAAGTTTTAAAATGTTGCATGGCTAAGATGGTGGTCGGAACTAAGATAGCGACTTGTTTATTGTCAGCCAATGCCTTTGCGGTTGCTCGAATCGCCACTTCTGTTTTTCCAAAACCCACATCTCCACACACCAAACGATCCATTGGATGCGGAGCTTCCATATCATTTTTGACATCTTGGGTCGCCTTCAATTGGTCGGGTGTATCTTCATAAATAAAGGAGGCTTCCAACTCGGTCTGTAAAAAACTGTCGGGTGAATAAGAGAAGCCTTTACTTGATTTTCGTTTGGCATACAAAGCAATCAAATCTTTTGCAATGTCCTTGATTTTACTCTTGGTCTTTCGCTTCAAATTTGCCCAAGCATTCGATCCCAATTTATAGATTCTTGGACGGCGACCATCTTGCCCAACATACTTAGATATTTTATGCAAAGAATGAATCCCGACAAATAACATGTCTCCGTCTTTGTATTCTATCCTAACCGTCTCTTGTGTTTTGCCATTAACCGTCAACTTTTGCATGCCCATAAATCGTCCAATGCCGTGATCTATATGTGTAACATAGTCGCCTCGATGCAATTCATTGAGCAACTTGATCGTAACCGCATTTTTCTTAGAATACGATTGCTTGATTTTGTATTTGTAGAAGCGGTCAAAAATCTGGTGGTCAGTATAACATGCCAACTTTAAATCCTTGTCAATAAAACCTTCATGTAAAGCTGTTTGAACAGCATTGTATTTTATATCGGCTCCCAAGTCTTCAAAAATGTGTTGGAAGCGTTTGACTTGTCGAGAGTTGTCTGTAAAAATAAAATTGAGTATTCGGTCTTTGGTATTTTTTTGAAAGTCCTCAATTAATAACTCAAAGTTTTTATTGAACGGAGGTTGTGGAACGGATTGATAGGTCCAATGTTTTCCTTCAAAATAACTCTTTCGTCCAAACTCAATCAAGGCATATTGGTCCAAGCCTTTTTTCAAGGTTTCCAAAGTGATAAAGGTCTCTTTCAAATCACCTTTAAAGAAAGAATCATCTTCCAAAACTTCGGGATCATCTATTGCCTCTATCAAGGTTTTGGCTTTTTCTTGCAATGCTTCGATTCTAGCAAACAAGCCTTCTGTTTCCTTAATCCAAATCACCGTATTTTCTGGCAATAACTCCAACAAATCCGTCTTTACTCGACTTTCAAAATGAGCATTGATATTGGGAACAATCGTGACTTGTGTGATTTTTTTATCAGAAAGCTGTGTGATGGGATCAAAAATACGGATAGATTCGACTTCATCATCAAACAGTTCTACTCGATACGGCTTATCATTGCCAAAGGAATAAATATCCACAATTCCTCCTCTCACCGAAAATTGACCTGGTTCATACACAAAGTCGGCATGTTCAAAACCATATTCGACCAACACTTCAATAATAAACTCGCTATCCAACGATTCATTGAGTTTGATATGCAAAGTATTTTCTGAAAGAGTTTGAGTATTGACCACCTTTTCAAAAAGGGCTTCTGGGTAGGTCACCATAATTTCGCCTGTCGTAACAGTGGATAATAGCCGACTCAAGGTTTCGGTTCTCAACAAAACATTACTCTTATTGACATTGCCTCCCAATTCCCCTGTTTTCTTAAAGGAATCTGGAAAAAACAGAATATCCTTTTTCTTCAAGATGTTTTTGAGGTCGTTTTGAAAATAGGCTGCCTCTTCTTTATTTTCCAAAACAAAAAGGTAAGATTGTGGGTGATTTTGATAGAGAGCCGAAGCTATAAACGCATCTAATGAGCCAGTTAATCCCTGTAAATATAAACGGGGGGTTGCTGTTTGTCGAATGGTGGATGCGATTTCTGCCATTCGGGGATCAGCCTGATAAAGTTCTAATAAATCTTTTAAATCCATTCTATCACAAAAATAAACGTTTTTTCTAACATTGGGTCTCAAATTATAAAACAGGAAATTATTTATATTTGTTCACTTTTCTATACATTTTTAAAACAAAAAGATAATTAAAAATTACTTATAATAAAATCACACATTACAACCCACTAATAATCAAAAAGAAATATCACAATCAAAAAACAAAGATATATTTTTATTTATTTGTAATGTCAGCAAAAAATAGCCATATTTCAAAAAAATCTAAACTAAATTGTATTTTATCTCTTTGTGCAAGCAACCAAAATAAAAATATATTCGTCTTCCATATACAACCAATAAAAATAGTTTTGTTACAAGTAAAACCTGATAAGCTACCAATTCCTTGTCAGGTTTTCTTTTTTTAATATGATTGTGAACAGTCAAAACACACAAAGAACGGTTTACAAAAAATACCGTTTTAATCCCAAATTCACGTTTTTT
>JAHDBB010000605.1 GCA_020630635.1 Chitinophagales bacterium | reverse complement strand
CCCGTCTGGCGAAGACAAGGAAACGAACAGTGAAAACACACAGAAAATGGTTATGAAAACACTTCGAAAAAAACTGAAAAAATTAATTTGACACTGTACTTAACCATCAACCATGGACTAAAATATACTCCATAAACCCCAAGTTTGTTAACTCTCCCCCCCAAAACTAACAAATTATCGTCAGCTATCATACAACCACACTTTATACAAAAAAGAGTTAAAATTCATTTCGTACCTTTACAATGCATACTAAAAGACAAAAAAACACGTATTTAGAACATTAACCACCATTCTTTGTTACTTCCCAAAATATACTTCTCCAAATCTTAGAATAAAAATTTTTAGGAGAGAACAGAAAGTGCTTCGTCGTCACGGATCTCCCCGCTATCCGTTCCTATCACCAAGCCACCCCTACAAGTCTTTTCGACCTTGTAGCCAACCCACATTAGTGATACCACTACTATCGGGTCTATTTAGTCAAGGAAAACACCTCTGGCATCCATTATCTATCAAAGACAACCCACAATTTATACAAGATTTTACATCCAAAATCAACCACAATACACATTCAATCATAAACAATAAAAGGGTAAAATATTGATGAGAAAACTACTTACAGTGATGATCCTCTTCTTCGGAGCCATCATCACCACCAATGCACAAACAAACTTTGAACTATTAAGCAAAACAGAACTAGCCTCTGGTCTAAATGATATTTGGGGCTATGTAGACGATTCAGGAAGAGAATACGCCATAGTTGGAAGACTCACAGGAACTTCCGTCGTGGATATATCCAATCCTACTAATCCAGAAGTTGTTTATGATGTTCCAGGAGGATATTCCGTTTGGCGAGACATCAAAGTATTTGGTCATTACGCTTACATAGTAGATGATGAAGCAGGAGAAGGACTACTCATCATAGACATGAGTGGCGCACCCACCGATTTTACCCATACCTACATCACCCAAGTACCAGGCGGAAGCCTCACATTTTGCCATAACATTTACATCGAAGAAAAAACAGGTTTTGCCTATCTATTTGGCTGTCAAAACACCATAGCAGACGGAGCCATCATCATGGACCTCAAAAACTATCCTATGAATCCCGAATTAGCAGGAATCTACAACACTGCTTATATCCATGATGGCTATGTCCGAAATGACACCATGTGGGCATCCCAAATCAATGTAGGTAATTTTGCGGCTGTCGATGTTTCAGATAAAACCAATCCTATTGTATTAGGAACCAAAGCAACTTCCAGTACTTTTACCCATAATTGTTGGTTATCAGATAATGGACAAGTTCTTTACACAACAGATGAAGTAAGTGGAGGCTTTATTGACTCCTATGATGTTTCTGACCTATCCAATATCCAAGAGTTAGATCGTATTCAATCCAATCCAGGTAGCGGAGTGATTCCACACAATACCTTTGCATATGGCAATTTCCTTGTAACGTCCTATTATCGAGATGGTGTCACCATTCATGATGCGACCAGACCTGATTTTATGGTACAAGTAGGAGAGTATGATACCTCACCCAATTTAGAAGGAGACGGTTTCAACGGAAGCTGGGGCGTATATCCATACCTTCCATCTGGACTAGTCATTGCAGCCGATATTGAAGAAGGCTTATATGTTTTACAACCCACCTATCAAAGAGCCTGTTATCTAACGGTCACTGTTCAAGATGCTGAAAGCGGTCTGGACCTTGCCAATGCACAAGTAGAACTATTAGGAACCGACCAAATAAACATGAGTGCTTTCAATGGTAAAGCGGAATTAGGAGTGGTAGATGCAGGAACGTACACAGTACAAGTTTTAAAAGATGGCTATATTATGGGAACAGCCGAAGTAAGTCTTCTAAATGGAGAAGAAACAGAAGTAACCGTCTTATTAGAACCAACCCCCATATTCAACTACAATTTTACAGTAGTAGATCCATTCGGACAACCCATTCCCAACGCACAAGCGACTTTTATTTCTCCATTAAGCGAAACAACAGGAATCTCGGATGAATCAGGCAATATTCAATTTAATGGATTTTTCCAAAGTACCTTTGAAATCGTCATTGGAGCTTGGGGATATTTACCTTATTATGCCCAAGCATTAGAAATTACGGAAGCCAATACTGGACAAGTTTTTATGTTGAGTAAAGGATACTACGATGATTTTGCTTTAGATTTAGGTTGGAGTGTGACAGGAGATGCACCTATAGGAACTTGGGAAAGAGGCGTACCAATTGGAAACTCTTATCAAGGTAATGATTACACGCCTTTTCAAGACAATCAAGATGATTTTGGAAATCAATGTTTTGTAACAGGAAATGGAAGTGGTCAACCTGGTTCAAGCGATGTTGATGATGGAGCAACCATTCTTACTTCTCCTACCTTTGATTTAAGCGATTACATAGATCCTTATATCAATGTACAAAGCTGGTTTGCCAATGGTGGAGGCAATGGCTCAACACCAGACGATGTAATGGAGATAATCGTATCCAACGGCAACGAATCAGTAATAGTTAAAAGCATTACCTACCAAGACCCCATGTTTCAATGGGTAGAGGAAAGCATCAAGCTTACAGACTTCATTGAATTGACAGAAAATATGACCATTAGCTTCAGAGCCGAAGACGACCCGAATACCCACTTACTTGATGCAGCTATAGACGTATTTAGCATTGTAGATTTGATGAGTGTGGAAGAACCTACCTTCGCATTAACAGGACAAATCAAAGATGAAGACGGCAATGCATTGGACGGCATCATGTTGAGTATCCTCAATGACAACATAGGAGCGATTTCACTATCTACCGATGAAAATGGAAATTTCCTAATAGATTTACCAGAAGGAGAATACAACATCATTGCTGGACAATGGGGATACATTACACAAGTCTTAGATCCCATCACATTGGGAGGAGAAAATGCCCCTATTCTAATAAAATTAGAAGAAGGTTACCAAGATGATTTCTCATTAGATTTTGGATGGACAGTCAATGGAGATGCCAATAATGGCGAATGGGAGAGAGGCATTCCAGAAGGAACCAACGAGGCAGGTATCGACTACAATCCAGCCAACGATCTCACAGATGACATTGGAAATATCTGCTACGTTACAGGCGCAGAAGGTGGAAACATCGACGACAATGACGTTGACAATGGAGCAACAGTTCTTAGATCACCCGATTTTGACTTAGCCGATTACGAAAACCCTTACATTAGTTTTAGCCGATGGTACGCCACAGCAGGAGAAGCCAGCGAAGAGTTTGTAGTACAATTATCCAATGGACAAAGCACCGTTACCATTGAAGAAGTGGGCGCACAAGATGCTGAAAACCACAACTGGTACTGGACCAATATTCGAGTGATGGATTACATCGAACCTTCTTCATTGATGAATATTTCCTTTATAGCAGCAGACGAAGGCGATGATCACACCATAGAAGCAGCCATAGACGGTTTTGCAGTAGCAGACTCTTCTGCCATAGAAAACAACTTAGGTTTATCCGATGTCCATGATTGGAGCATCCAAGCCCGTCCCAATCCATTCAAAAACATCCTCATTCTCGAACTCCAAGAAGCCGAAACCCTTCTAACAGGCGAGAATATCGTAAAAGTGATTTTTTATGACATCTTAGGCAATGAGATAGAAAGCCACATTTTTGAAGAAGCCAAATTGACCTTAGAAACCACGACTCTAAGCAGCGGAGCCTACTTCTACTCCATCCAAAGCAGCGGCAAAATCCTCAAAACAGGCAAAGTCATCAAAAAATAACAACCCCTTCAATCGGATTGCTAGTTTAGAAATACTAGCAATCCGATTGCTTTAAAGCTGAAAATGTAATCCTCTTAATTTTAAAAAATCTTAAGAGTCCTATTCGGGTGCATCCCAAAATGCCACATATAAAAAAACAGGCATATGTAGGTCAAATTAGAACCGAAAAAGAAGCGTTGGCCTGCTAAATTTCGGTAGCGAG
>JAHDBB010000604.1 GCA_020630635.1 Chitinophagales bacterium | reverse complement strand
TAGTGAAAGATCAGAAATAAAGTATTCCAAAATGGGACTAAGAGATTTTTTGATTTTTTAGGCGAAAAACGCAGTCATAGCAGGGCTACGACGAGTATTTTCAACGCCAAAAATCGGAAAATGTCGATGTCACATGGAATAAGTTATTTTTGTTGTTTCACTTACATGATTATTTGCCACCAATACACGAATGAAAGAGGGTAAAAAGTGACGGGTGACTTTTGATTATATACTTGATTTTTGTCACGAATACACAAATGTGGTCTAGTTTATAAAGCGTTCTATCCTTAACGAACTAGCCCCGAATGAATTAAATTCTAATTTTTAATCTCTAAATTCTAATGCTGTTCAGAAACTATAGGGACAAACCTCAACGAACTAGCCCCGATAGAAGTGGGATGAATGCAATGCGTTGGCTTCCTAAAACGTTGGCTGCCTTCATAAGAACGGATAGCGGGACTTCCCAATACGACGAAGCACCCAACCCTTCGCTCCTAAAAATCAGCTTTACCTCATTCTTTAGGATGAGGTCAGGAAAGAACCAAAAAACACTTTGCTTCATTCTTTAGGATGAAGTAAGAAAAGAATCAAAAAAAATCCTGTTTCTAGTCGTATGAAGAGAAAAAGCACGAACTCAACCCAAAGCCACCAGTCACGAAAAAGCTATGGACTATCAACCATTGACTATGGACTTTTATTACCACCGAATCAACGCACTCGCCCAAGTAAATCCACTACCAAAAGCCGCCAAACAAACCAAATCACCATCCTTGATACGCCCTTCCTGATACGCCTCACTCATCGCAATCGGAATCGAAGCAGCCGTCGTATTACCGTACCGTTGAATATTACTATAAACCCGATCATTCCCCAATTCCATTTTCTTTTGGATAAATTGCGTAATTCTCAAATTTGCTTGATGTGGGATCAATAAACTAATGTCCTCTTTTGCCATAGAATTGGCTTCCAATGCCTCATAAATCACTTCTTGAAAACGAGTTACCGCATGCTTAAAAACCGTACCTCCATTCATAATCGGAGCCATAATCGTCGGATCTTCAGCATTGGAAGCATCCAGACGAACAGGAGTCATATTGCCTGGTCCAATCACAACCAATTCCTTGGCATATTTGCCTTGTGAATGCAGGTGTGTCGAAAGGATACCTTTGTCAGATTCATCCGTCGCTTGTAAAACAGCAGCCCCTGCCCCATCGCCAAAAATGACGGTTACGCCTCTTCCTTTCGTCGTTTTATCCAATCCATGACTATGAATTTCGCTACCAATCACCAAGACCGTTTTATACATCCCCGTTTTGATAAATTGGTCACCAATAGATAAGGCGTATAAAAAGCCTGAACATTGATTGCGGACATCCAATGCACCCACTTCTTTGATTCCCAATTTTTCTTGTACCAATACGCCCGAACCTGGAAAGAAATAGTCGGGACTTAAAGTCGCCAATATGATAAAATCGACATCATCGGGTGTCAATCCTGCCTGATCCAAAGCCTTTTTTGCTGCCTCCGTTCCCATACTCGCTACGGTCTCTTTTCCATAGGTAAACCAGCGTCTTTCTTTGATCCCTGTACGTTCCTGAATCCATTCATCACTGGTATCCATCATTTTTTCCAAGTCGTGGTTCGTAACCACCGTTTCAGGCACATAATGCCCCAATCCTACTATTTTTGTTTGTTTCAACATCTGTATCAATTTGCAATTTGGATATATACTTTTTTGTGGGTGACGGGTAGCTTTAATCGTCCATAGTCGATGGTTGCCATAGTTGCGGTTCAGCCTGTGATTTTCTCTCTGTTTCGTGTTTTTGATTTTTTGGAGAGAAAGGTCAAATGCTTCGTCGCAACGGGTCTTCCCGCTATCCGTTCTTATTGCTGTTGCCCTGTTTTAGGCAGCCAAACGCTTCAAACAGCAATACCACTACTATCGGGTCTATTTGGTTAAGGCAAGTACTTCTTAGTAACTGTAAAAATGCTCACTAACAAACACTTGCTAGCCTGCAAATATCTAAAAATTGTTTTGGCAAAAAAAATCATTTCTAAAAAGGTGGATAAAAATGTGTTGATATAAGGTTTTTTCTAAAATTATCTCTAAATTTAACGGCTTCGATTTTCAATAAAGACGATACATCAATTCGGCATCAAAATTGAAGTATGAAGTAAAAAGACTTTGAAAATAGGTATGGCGACAATATATAGTCACCTGTCACCACAAACTAGTCACTCTATACAACCTTTCACTAAGTAATGATAAAAAAACAACTTCCGCATTTTAACTGCGATACTTTCCGATGTATTTCGTTAAAAAGCCTCGTCTTAGCCCTGCTATGACTACGTTTTTTGCCTCATCCATCAAAAAGTCTCTTTGTTACAAATGAGGAATTTATTATTTAACCATTACTAACCAAACATTTTTATGGACATCACAAGTATTATACGGGGCGTTATCGGCATCGTCGGACTTTTGGGGATTGCCTTCCTTTTTAGCTCTGATAAAAGCAAAATCGACTGGAAATTGGTCGGAATTGGGATTACTATACAGATTATTTTAGCCTTATTGGTCATCAAAGTTCCTTTTGTAAGGGCTGGTTTTGAGTTTGTATCTTCCTTTTTTGTTGCCATTTTAGGCTATTCTACTGCAGGAGCGAAATTTTTATTTGAAGACCTAGCATTGCCTACTGGTAAATTGGGCTTTTTGTTTGCCTTTCAAGTATTGCCGACCATCATCTTTTTCTCGGCAGTCTCTGCGATGCTCTTTTACTTGGGAATCCTCCAAAAAATCGTTTTTGTGTTTGCCAAAGCGATGAGTAAAACGATGGGCTTGTCGGGTCCAGAAAGTTTGGCAGCGGCTGGCAACATATTTTTGGGACAAACCGAGTCGCCTTTCTTGATAAAGCCATATCTAGAAAATATGACTCGTTCTGAAATTATGGCATTGATGACAGGGGGAATGGCAACGATTGCAGGAGGCGTTTTTGCGGCTTATGTGGGCTTTTTGGGCGGTGATGATCCTGAAAAACAGTTGATGTTTGCAACACACCTTTTGACGGCTTCGGTGCTTTCGGCTCCTGCTGCTATTGTTGCAGCAAAGATTTTAGTACCAGAAACCACTCCCGAAGAAGTTAATCAAAATATGGATATTC
This sequence comes from Chitinophagales bacterium, assembly GCA_020630635.1. GTDB lineage: Bacteria > Bacteroidota > Bacteroidia > Chitinophagales > UBA2359 > JAHDBB01. Next base: position 821 of record JAHDBB010000604.1, on the reverse strand, counting down.
CGAAAGAGCGTATTGGGGCAAATATCTTGGATGCCATCACCAATGGTACGACGGATGGCTTAAAGCTGGCAGTCAATGTGGCTGCCATGTTGTTGGTATTTTTGGCTCTTAAAGAGATGGCGAATGGAATTATTAATCTTATCTGTGAGCCTTATGTCAATAATTGGTTGGCTTCTGTGACAGATGGGAGTGTTACGAAATTGAGTTTAGAGGTGATCTTTGGATTTTTATTTGCCCCTATCGCTTGGTTGTTAGGGGTTCCAACAAATGATTTACTTTCTGTGGGACGACTTTTGGGAGAAAAGACCATCGTTAATGAATTTGTGGCTTATACTTCCATGAGGGAGATGATAGACACTTTGTCACCCAAAGGACTATTGATTGCAACTTATGCGCTTTGTGGTTTCTCGAATTTCTCTTCGATTGGTATTCAAATCGGTGGGATTGGGTCATTGGCTCCTAGTCAACGGGTGACGCTCTCTGAATTGGGGATAAAGGCGTTGATTGGTGGGACGATTGCTTGTTTTTTGACAGCGACTATCGCCGGGATGATTGTGGGGGGATAGTGAATGTAGTGGCTGGTGATGAGTGACGAGTGACGAGTGATTGGTTGACGAGTGACTGGTGATTTTTGGTTCTTTTCTTGGTCTGCTGGGGACAGTGGGGACGTTTTTTCGGTTCTGTTCGTGCTTTTTGGGACGAGGGGACGTTTTTTCGGTTCTGTTCTTGATTTTTGGGACGAGGGGACGTTTTTTCGGTTCTGTTAGTGCTTTTTGGGACGAGGGGACGTTTTTTCGGTTCTGTTAGTGCTTTTTGGGACG
>JAHDBB010000603.1 GCA_020630635.1 Chitinophagales bacterium | reverse complement strand
GAAATGGCTTCGTCGTGACAGGTCTCCCTGCTATCCGTTCTTATTCGTGTGGCTAAGTTTTATCAAGCCAACGCTTCACACACGAATACCACTACTATCAGGTCTAGGTCGTTGAGGAAAGTACTGCTTAGTGCCAGTTTTAAAGTTGATGGTCCATAGTCCACAGATCCATTTAAGATGTATATGTAAGGAGCCACAGTTAGGGACTATTGCGAACTATCGACCTCTCTACCAACTAATCCAAAAAAATTTCCGTCTTTATCTCAAAATACTTTAGTTTTGAACAAATTACTCATTCTCAAAAATCAAACCTTGCGACCTAATATTTTCATCACCACCCTTTTAGCCTGTTTACTCCATATTCCGCTATTGGCCCAATGGGATATTTCCAACCAAACCGTCATCAATGGCAATCGGGATGACCAATTGGTAACCATCCTCCAACTCAATGAAAGCTTTGTGGGATTGGGAAAAAGCGACAGCGACTATGACAACAATCAAGGCTTATATGATTTTTGGCTGGCAAAATGGGACAGCGACCTTCAAGTTTTCTGGCAAAATGCTTGGGGAAGTCCTGGCGAAGATATACCCAAAGATGTAGTCGCCAATGACGAAGGAGATTTGATTGTGACAGGAATCACAGACTCCATTGGCGGTAACATTTCCACTTCGTATGGAAAGTCGGATGCTTGGGTCATCAAAGTCGATAAAAATGGTGAATTGATTTGGGAACAAAGTTTTGGGGGAAGTGAAGATGATGTCTTAGAAAGTATCATCGCTGTCGAAGACGGATTCGTTTTATTAGGACACACCAACTCTCCCGAAATACTAGATAGTGGACAAGTCGAAAAAGACATTTGGTTGGTCAAAATCAATGAAATGGGTGAAATGCTTTGGCAAAAAACACTGGGAAGCAGCGAAGAGGACGAAGGAAAATCCCTCATCGCCTTAGCAAATGGTAAAATGATGTTAGCCGCCTACATCCGTACCAATGATGGTGATGTAAGCAATCATATTGGTTCTAAAGACTTCTGGATTGCACAATTAGACCCAAATGGCAACTTAGAAAATCAATGGACTTTTGGTGGCAACAAAGCAGATGTTCCAACGGTTTTAGTCCAAGTAGAAAACAATCGTTTCGCTGTAGCAGGAGAAACTTTTTCAGACTTTGAAAACAGCTATGGTGGGGGCGACACTTGGGTCGTCCAATTCGATACAAGTGGCACTATCTTACAGACCAATCTCATTGGAGGCACTTCTTTAGATTCTCCCAAAGATATGATTGTGAATACTTTAAATGAGTTAATGGTCGTAGGAGAAAGTTTTTCAATCAATGGCGATATTGACACTTATTATAGCACGATGAATGCTTTTGTTAGTCGTATCAATACTGGTGATGATAACCATACCACACAAGTTTTTGGAGGCAATCAGTTCGACTCCGCTTGGGGAATTTTGCCTTTAGACAATCAAGCCTATATGATCGCTGGTTATACAGACTCCTATGATGGAGACTTGGCTGGAAAGGTCATGCATGGCAACCATGATGCTTGGATTTTTATTTTAGATGTCTTTACCAGTTTGCCCACCTTATCCCCTGTTTCTCCTTTTAGCCTCCACCAAAAGACCTTGTATTTTCAACAAAATAATATAGAGAGTTTACGTATTTATGATTTACAAGGCAAGTCCATCTTTGAGCAAAAAATCCCCGATTATTCTACTGACTTACAGCATTTACCCAATGGTATGTACGTCGTTCAAACCAAAATAGGTAATCAGTTTTTTACCCAAAAAATCATGTTGTATTAGCACTCACTCCTCACTCTCCATACAATTCATCTAATGCCTTTGCTAGTTGATGATCTTTATCGGTTACAATGTTGCCTGCATCATGCGTACACAAGGATACTTCTAAACGATTGTAAACATTGCGCCAATCGGGATGATGGTTGTGTTTTTCGATAAGGATGGCGGCTTTGGTCATAAAACCAAATGCTTCGATGAAGTTTTTGAACTCGAAGGTTCGTTGAAGTTGGTTATTTTCTTCTTTCCACATAATATTTAAATTTTTCGTTTATTTTCTTGGTTTTTGGGACGATGTTTTCTCCTTTCAAAGACCAAATTAATCATTATTTTCTAAAGTTAATGTCTCCTTACGTCCCCTCGTCACAACTACTGTCACTAAAAAGTTGTGTCCTCTACGAACTAGCCCCGATAGCAGTGGTATCACCAACGTGTGTTGGCAAAAGGGTTCGGGCAGCTTGGTGATAAGAACGGATAGCGGGACTTTCCAACACGACGAAGCAGCCAAACTTTCGCTCCTAATCTGTATATGAAAAAACGACCAATAAAATCGAAAATCATACTCTAGCAACTTATTCATATTAGAATCGTAAAACATAGGAACCCACCTTCATACAATCCATCTGTAATTCATAGGCAAAAATCTGCAATGGAGACCATATATCAGAATATTCAAAAAATTACACATCGAATAAAGTTCTTTGGAGTAGCCTTTTTAGTCATTATTAGTTTATTGATCGTTTCCTTTATGTATCACAACTATCAGAAAGAACTAAATTTGTCTGAAAAAGCTGTTTTGAATCAGCTCAATGCTATTGTACAGACAGCCTCCCTACAACTATCTGTTACCGACCATTCTTATTTGATAGATCAATATCAAAAAAAAGATGCTATTACCTCCAACACACAAGATGCTACTTACTTGAAAGTTCACCAGACCTTGAAAAAGATAGCAAATATTAATCAACTCAACACAACCATTTATACACTTTTCAAAGAAGAAAATACCAACGATCACTTTCATTATCTAGTCTCTTCCACCAACCCTTTTTTTCGCCACCCTTACCAAACACCTCCCCAGTTATTGTTAAATGACTTTGAAGAGGGAGGCATGATACCCTGTTATCAAGATGAAAATGGGACATGGCTTTCGGCTTTTCAACCTGTCAAAGATGAAACGGGAAAAGTGGTTTTTGTCATTCAAGCAGATGAAAAATTTGACACATTCATCAGTCAAGCTCGCCAAGAAGCATTGAAACACTTAATACTCTGGTTGCTATTATGGAGCTTCATTGCAGGACTCATTTTTTGGTTACTCCAACAACTTTTAAAAAGCATCAAGAATCAATTGTCTGTTGAAAAAATCAACAAAAATTTAGAGGAAAAGATCAGTCATCGAACGTATGAATTGGTCAAAACCAATCAACAATTGGAAGCCTCTAATGAAAAACTCAAAGTCTTTGCTTCGGTGGTCTCTCACGACCTCAAAGCCCCTTTGAGAGCGATGAACAACTTTGCAAAGTTATTGAAAAAAAGAGAAAGTCAACAATTGAGCGAGTCAGGACATGAGTACGTAGACTTTATTACGGACAGTTCTAAACGAATGACCCAACTAGTGGAGGATTTACTCAACTATGCCAAAATCAACGGACGCAACCCCCAATTTAACCCCATTTTATTAAGCAGTATTATAGAAGATGTCTTACAGAATTTACAATTGGACATCCAACAAAATAAAGCAGATATTCATTTAAATATTCCTCCCAATATTTACCTCAAAGGTGACAAGACCTTATTGACCCAATTATTCCAAAATCTGCTCAACAATGCTTTAAAGTTTCAATCGGATCAAACCCCCATCATCCACATCAACTTAAAGGACAACAACCAAGAAATGGCTGAAATCCAGGTACAAGACAATGGTATTGGCATTCCCCAAGAAGATTTTGAACGTATCTTTGATATGTTTACTCGCCTACAAAGTACCAGTACCTTCAAAGGCAGCGGCATCGGTTTGAATACTTGCAAAAAAATAGTGGATGCTCACAAAGGACAAATTTGGTTGGATTCGACCGTCGGGCAAGGCACTACTTTTTACCTTCTACTTCCCAAAGCAACTATTTCCACTACTTCTGCGGACCTTACTGTTTCAGCTACCGAAAAAATCGCATGATTTTTCTTTCT
>JAHDBB010000602.1 GCA_020630635.1 Chitinophagales bacterium | reverse complement strand
AATAAAGCATTTTTTATTTTTCTAGGAGCGAAAAGACTTGATAATGATTAATGGTGAATGATAAATTATTAATGCCGTTCACTTTGTGATTTTTCTTCTTTTAGGATTTAGAGGTTTAGTATTAGGATTTTCTTGGCTGGTGCTAAGCAGTTGTGTCCTCCACCAACTAGACCCGATAGTAGCGGTATAAATGCAATGCGGTGGCTGCCTAAAATTTGGCGCATTTATAAGAGCGGATAGCGGGGAGACTTGTTACGACGAAGTATCAAACCGTTCTCTCCTAAAAGAAAAAACTCTATGAAGTATAAGAAAGTCATCGGCAACGAACTTTAGCTGCGCCAAAAAATGTTTGGCTTATAGGTATTTGTTCAACAAGTTCTCCTGTATTAACATTAAACTTATAAAAAATATGTCCAACCCCTATAACATAATAAAAATCATTACAAACATATGTTCCAGGATTGATACTATAGGTGAGGTTGTAGGGAGTATTAGATAAACGAGTAGTCGTCCCTGCTTCTAAATCCAAACGTACAAAATAGCATTCATTATTAGGTTCTATGTATTCCAAGCCATATATTTCATTATCTGATGGATTTAAGATAATTTGTTCAACTTTTGTATTGAAATAAATTGTATCCTCTAAAATGCCTGTATTTAAATCGTATTGAAGCATAGGTCCCCAAGTCATCACATAGTACTTATCATCTTTTATAATAGGATCTGTATTCCAATTATATGTGTAGTCTGCCGGCTCTTCCGTTAAATTCATAAAAGTACCATCTTCTAAATTAAACTCTACTAAATAACGTTCATTATTGGGTTGTGTCACATAATGAATACCATATATTTTTCCATCAACAGGATTCATAATTAATTGCCCCACTGGTTGAGTATAATCTAATACAATTGAATCTTTTATTTCACCTGTTTCTATATTAAATTTAAAAATATAGCTATTCTCCCAATTCATTATATAATAATCTCCTTTATAAATGACAGGTGGTGTATTCACACTATAGGAAAAATCATAAGGCGTTTGTGTTATATCCGTCACCTCTCCTGTCTCTATATCAAAATTGGCTAAGTAGCGTTCATTGTTGGGTTCAAAAATGTAGTGCATGCCGAAAATCTTGCATTCTTCATCCAAAGGACAAACTTCTGTATAATTCAATTCGTTGGTTCCTAACTTGGCTTTATTGGCAAACCACGCATCGTAATCGGTCAATTGTACAACAGCATCTAAGGTTCCATCAGTTGGTTCATACACGCCAATTTGGGCGGGGTCTTGTGACCATAAATCATAGTCGGTTACTTGGATGACACCATCTTGGTTGTAGTCACCGGTAAACATCATGGCATGACCATCCAAAAGTCTTTGTTGATTAAATCCATAGACCGTTTCTACACCACTTGTAAAGTCATAGGTCAAAGTTCCATCATTGGCAACTACTGCAAGATTGCTTATAATGTCTAAATGATTTCGGTGACGAATGGCTATGTGATAAGTACCTCCTTCACAGATACTATTGATCGTCATTGGAGTTCCGTCTGCTCCTAAGATCGTTCCATCCTCTAATAAAATACCTGCTTGGGTTTCTACAGTATACGTACTGCGTTCTGTTTTTTCATAAGGATCGCCCAATCGAATTTCAACCAATATCCAATCAACCATCTCTTCTGGAATACTTTCTAATTTTTCTAATCCTTCGTAAAAATAAGGCTCTATATCATAAGGTTGCTTTAAAGGAATTTCATCTACCAAAAGAGTTTTCATCATTCCATTGTTATCATACGCTCCTTCTAAAAGTACCTTTGCATTGAGTTCAATCATTCCATTGGAACAGTCATTTGTGCAAGTGCTTTCTATAAATGTAGTATTACAACTCGCTTCTAAGTTACAAAAATCAATGTAACCTCTTACACCGTTGGTGACACATTGTAGATAACAACACTGGTCTTCAGGTAAATCATTGAGTAAATTAACGATACAATTTCCGCCGATGCTTCCAATATTTGCCATTCCTTGTACATTAGAAAAAATGCCCTTGACTTCTACATCTTCTATGACGCTACAAATTTGACTCATCCAGTCAAGATGTATAGATTGTCCTCCATCAAATTTGATTGTTCCAACTAAGCTCAAATTTTCAAAAGCAGAGACCAATGCCAATGAAGGGCTTTTGATGGATTGTAAGGCTCCAATATAGCGAATACTGTCAAAGCCGCTAATAAGTTCTAAGGCTAAATTGTCTATCACTCTAAATTGGTCTAAGGCTCGCAATATTTCAAAACCTCGAATCAACGTTACTTCTGAATCTCGAACAATGAGTTTTCGTAAGTTTTCTAACTTATTAAATCCTAAAAGTACATTGGCATTTGATTGATTGAGAATCAAGCGTCCTTTGATGGTTCGAAGGCTATCAAATTCACCGATAAATTCGGGCATCTGTCCTTCAAAAGTGAGGTCTCCGTCTATTTTTTCTACTTGTTGGAGATAAATAAAATCTTCTAATAAAGACATATCTTTCAAAGTAACACTTCCTCCGATTTCTAATAGATTTTGAAATCCCCAAAAGTTGCTAATTTGTGTACCTTCGATATACAGACTTCCCAATGTTGTCAAATGACTAAAATCTTCTACGGTTTCCAGACTATCTGCTACAATAATCAGGCTATCATTGATGGTCGTTAAATCATCTAAACCCTGTAAATTACTTGTTGCTATATTGCGGATGGTCAAACTGCCTGTAATGGTGTGCAATCCCGCTAAAGGAGTTAGATCCACAATATCAGAACCTGCAATGATGATAGATCCATCAAAGACTTCACAAGCATTATTGATCGGAAAATTATTAACCGCTAATTGTGAGCCTAATATCATTTTTCCTTCGCAACCGAAGTAGGGGCAAATGCTGTCTAAAATCCCAAAGTCGCTGCAACTTGGGGCATTTTCGTTTAAGTAAATACTGTCAACATCCAATATATCTAAAAGCAAACAACATTCTTCTAACAAAGGATTGTTCAGTATTTCAAAAGTACCTCCTACGCTATTGATTCCATTTAGACCACTTATGTCATTTAAGGAGACATTGTTTTGGATCAAAAGATTTTCGGTGATAGAAGTAACTGTGCTTAATGAATTTACATTGACTAATAAGGGATTGTCTTTGATTTCTAATCCTCCTAGTGAAGTTAAAACGTCAAGACCATCTAAAGAGATCAGTAACTCATTTTCGACAATAGATAATGTACCTCCTATTCCTTGTAAACTGCTTAATCCTTCTAAGTTGGTCAATAATTCATTGAACTTAATACTTAAATCATCTCCTGTAAATAAAAGGTTGGAAAAGTCTTGTAAATTGGGGAAGGAATTGGCTAATAAAAGTAAACTTCCTCCAATGTTCACCACTTTGTGAAGGCTACTTAAATTGGTTATTGAGCTTGCATTGATTCGATAGTTTCCTCCGACATATTCTAGATTACTGAGTGCATTGATTTCTTGAATGTTGTGGTTGTCAATGTTAAAATTGCCTCCTATTTCTATCAATGAATGAAATCCACCTAAACTAATAAGTGCATCGTTTTCATAAATATTTAAGCCTCCATTTAGATAACTCAAACTGTCGAATCCATTAATGGCACTCAAGCTGTGATTATCGTCAAATGAGATGCTTCCAACGACACTTTCTAAATTGGGAAAGGCATTGGCTTCTGTAAGTAGTTCATTGTCTTCAATCGTGAGACTTCCACCGATGTGTACTAAGCTATCTAAGCCTGTAAAATCCGTTGTGATTTCTGTGTCTTTGATACGGAGCGAGCCATAAATTGTATCCAATATGCTTAATCCATCTAAATTGTTGATGGGACCGTCTATTTTTAAGCTGCCTTCTAATACATTACAACCGTAATTGGTGGCGTAATTATCAACGGCTTCTTGTGTGGATAAAACCAAATAATCAGGACATTGGGCTATGGCTAAAATGGGGAA
>JAHDBB010000601.1 GCA_020630635.1 Chitinophagales bacterium | reverse complement strand
TTTTTTAGTCAGACAAGGCATTTTTTAAGAGAATAGCAGGGCTATCGTTGCAAAAAATAACGCAGTATAAATGAAAAAGAGACCCTCATAAAATGTGTCGATTATTTGGGTTTAGGTACTTAAATCCCTATTTTAGTCCCTTCAATCCTAATTGATTAGAGAAAAAAAGGAAAACAACTCATTTCTCCTTAAACTTGTACTTTCCTTGAACCATCTAAACAATGGAAACAAAAAGCTGACTTTAAATGAAAAACATATTCTTTACACTTCTATTGCTCGTAACTACACTAGCAACAACCCAAGTATTATATGGACAACAAGGTGAAACATTCAGACACATTGTCCAAAAAGGAGAAACCCTTTATCAATTATCCAACACCTACAATTTAACCATCGACCAAATATTCGACTACAATCCTTATTTGCGAGTCGATATTTTAGAAATTGGGGATACCTTAGTATTGCCCGAATCACCCAAAGTGGTAGAAGAGTTTCCGCCACGAACACCAACCCCATCAGTCCCCAAAGTCGATGAAAAAGAAAGTATCATTCATATTGTAGAAGAAAAAGAAACCTTATACAGTTTATCAAGGCGTTATGAGGTTCCAGTCAAAAACATCCTTGCCTACAATCCTTTCATTGACAAAAATGTAATAGGTGTTTCAGACACATTGGTCATTCCACTAAATATTTTAGTAGATAAAGAACCCACTCCAAAACCTAAAACTCAAGGTGGTCGTTCTTCAACACCAGAACCATCCACCATCGAAGGCAATGTTTTTCACATCATTGGGCAAGGTGAAACACTTTACGGTATATCCAAAAGGTATGAAATTCCACTCGAAAAACTCATAGAAAGCAATCCTCACTTAGATGTAAGCGTCATTGGTATTGGTGATACCATATTACTAAGTGCAGATGAGCAAGCATTAAGCATTCTCAAATCCTCCGAAAAAGGGGAAGGTTCTAATGAAATCAATGATCCTATCAATGAAGAAATCCCTGATTCTTTAGCTACCAAATCAACAAATCCTGCTGATACAATCCAGCAAATCACCCACATTGTCAGTCCAGGTGAAACATTATATTCTATCTCTAAAAAGTACGAATCCAGTATTGCAGACTTGGTACGTTGGAATGACTTGACCGAAGACGACTTGCCTTTAGGCAAAGAGCTAATCGTCCAAGTACTTAATCAAAAAGAGATGGAAGAGGGGGAAGATAAGTATGTCACAGTTCATGAGGTCGATTATAGCAAGATGAAACCCATCAAGCACAAAACCAAAGCAGGAGAAACTTTAAAGTCATTGGCGACTCAATACAATCAACGCATCGAAATTCTCAAGGAGTGGAATGAATTAGAAGACAAAGATCCTTTACCTGCTGAAGTAATCATTGGTTGGTACATTCCCAGTCCCAAGACCAAAGACAGTGTCAAGCCCATCGTTACTGCTGCCGAACAAGAACAAGATTTTCGCAGAGGCTACATGTCTCGCAACCAAAATCAGCTCCAATACCGCATGGTTTATGGCAAAGGCAAAGGTACCTGGCTCAAAGACAATACTTCCTTCGACAAGAACTTTTACGCCTTACACAAGACAGCGCCACCACAATCATACATAAGAGTTGTCAATCCAATGAATAAAAAGACAGTTTATGTCAAAGTCATCGGCAAACTCCCCAATACAGGAGCCAATGAAGACGTAGAACTCAAACTCACTTATGCGGCTGTCCAACAACTCAACTTACGAGATGGCAAATTCCTATTAGAATGGAGCTACCATGTCCCAAAATAACTAAAATATCACTATTACCTCAATCGGATTGCTATGCAAGAAGTGAACCAGCAATCCGATTGATAAAAAGCATTTAACTCAACAAAATGAATAGGAGCGAAAGGTTCAACGCTTCGTCGTCATAGAAAGTCCCGCTATCCGTTCTCATCACCAAGCCGCCCAAACCCTTTAGCCAATACACATTGGTGATACCACTACTATCGGGGCTAGATCGTTAAGGATACAACCCAAAACCCCAAAACGGTAGCAAGAGTGAACCACAATTTCACAACTTTTCATGTCAAAACCAAAGAGAAGCTGTCAAATTTTCCACACAAAGAACAACCGACTATGGACTATGGACTATGGACTGAAAAACCATTAACTAAACAACCTATCATGAATTTCCGAAAAGCCCAAATCCAAGACCTTCCCTTCATCGTCCAGATGCTATCCGATGACAAACTAGGCAAACAACGAGAAGACTATCAAATCCCCTTACCCCAACCATACCATGAAGCCTTCCAAAACATAGACCAAGACCCCAACCAAGAACTCATCGTCGTAGAAGACCAAGACGAAATCATAGGAACCCTACAACTCTCTTTCATCCAATACCTTACATATCAAGGCGGCATTCGAGCGCAAATCGAAGCAGTCCGCATACGATCCGACAAAAGAGGGGAAGGTCTCGGCGCAAAAATGTTTGAATGGGCAATAGAACGAGCCAAAGAACGAGGCGCACATCTCCTACAACTCACCACCGACAAAAAACGTCCAGAAGCCCTCAAATTCTACGAAAAACTAGGATTCACTGCCTCCCATGAAGGACTCAAACTCCACTTCAAATAATCCAAATATCCATAAATCATTGAAAATAAATCTTGTAGGAACAGATTGAATCTGTTCTCACATATGAACCACAAAGATTTTCAAATAGGATTACTCTCTAAGAGCATACAACTTTTCTAAATTCTTTAGGATTTAGTAAAAAATCCAATGTAGAATTCTGTACTTTTGTGTCATGATTCTAAACAATATAACCGAAGCCATTGGAAATACGCCTTTGGTTCGACTCAATAAAGTGGCATCTTCTGTTCCTGCCACTGTTTTAGCAAAAGTAGAATACTTCAATCCTGGCAACTCGATCAAAGATAGAATCGGCTTAAACATGATTTTGGATGCCGAAAAAAAAGGACTCCTTAAACCTGGTGGAACCATCATCGAAGGTACGTCTGGAAATACAGGAATGGGACTTGCCCTAGTAGCAATCGCAAAAGGTTACAAATGTATTTTTACGACGACTGACAAACAATCTAAAGAAAAAGTCGATATTTTAAGGGCGGTAGGAGCTACAGTAGAAGTCTGTCCCACCAATGTAGCACCCGAAGATCCTCGTTCTTATTATTCAAGAGCTAAACAGTTGGGCGAAGAGATTCCCAACTCCTTATATGTGAATCAATATTACAATCTTTCCAATCGAGAAGCACACTATCTCTCTACAGGTCCTGAAATTTGGGAGCAAACAGAAGGCAAAATTACCCATTTGGTCGTTGGAGTCGGTACAGGTGGAACAATCTCTGGAACGGGTCGATACCTAAAGGAAAAAAATCCTGACATCAAATTGATCGGAGTCGATACTTTTGGGTCAACCTTGAAAGAATACCACGAAACAGGCAAGATTGATCATGAAGCTATTTACCCTTATATAACCGAAGGAATTGGTGAAGACATCATCCCCGATAACATAGATTTTAGCATCATTGACAAATTTGTAAAGGTGACAGATAAAGATGGAGCCTTAGCAACCAGAGAATTAGCGAGAGAAGAAGGCTTATTTGTGGGTTATTCTTGTGGGTCTGCCCTCTGTGGTGTCCGACAAATTAAGGAGGAACTTAAAGAAGAGGATGTGGTAGTGGTTATTTTCCATGATCATGGTAGTCGGTATGTTGGTAAAGTATACAATGATGATTGGTTAAAAGAAAAAGGCTTTATCGAATAAGCTAGGTCTTTGAAAAAGCCTTGTAGGAACAGATTGCATCTGTTCTCACATCCGAATTATAAAAAATATATACTACTGGTGCTAAGAAATACTTGCCATATCCAACTAGACCTGATAGCAGTGGTATGCTAAATAAAGCGTTGGCAAAAGGGTTCGGGTAGCTTTTAGCATAAGAACGAATAGCAGGGAGACCCATTGCGATGAAAGAGTAATA
>JAHDBB010000600.1 GCA_020630635.1 Chitinophagales bacterium | reverse complement strand
AGCCTCATAATAGCCCTGCTATTCTTACGTTTTTCGCCTTGTAGAGTTGAAAAATATTTTTGCTGAAGGAATGTACATTTATTTCTTATCCATTCCTAATCATTAACAACTAACCATTAAACGATGAGTAATTTTAATTTTTTACAAGAAAGATGGTCTGCCATTTATAAAGAAGCCAAAGAGGCAGAACAATTGACCTTGACTTCTCCCAAAGCGAGTGCTGTGATTGCGAGAAGTGCATTGGAAAAAGCCATCCATTGGCTCTATGACAACGATGAATATTTGGAGTTTCCGTATGATACCAAGTTGAGTAGCTTGATGCATGAGCAATGCTTTAAAGAGATTCTAAAACCGTCGATGTTTAGAGAAATCAACCTGATCCGTCTTACAGGAAACAATGGATCGCATGGTCGGTCTGTCAGCCAAAATGAGTCGATTGTCTGTATCAAAAATCTGTTTCGATTTCTAAGTTTTTTGGGACTTTATTATAGTGAAGAAGACCTCACTATTCCATCATTTGATATGAAGCTAATTCCAGATGGAAATGAGGTAAAGGAAAGTCTTGAAACCATCCAATTGCTGGAAGAACAACTTAACAAAAGAAGAGAGCTTGACAGAATCAAACGGGAAGAATTGGAAGAACAAGCAGCTAAGATAGAGCTACTCCAAAAGCAATTGGAAGCCGAAAGAAAAACCAATACAGAACGAAGAATTGCGAGAGAGAAAGTGATCGACATAGAGAAGGAAATACCCATCCTTATATCGGAAGCTGTCACTAGGAAAATGTATATTGATGTCTTGCTCAAAGATGCGGGATGGGAAAACCTGACGCAAGGTCGAGACTTGGAGTATGAGGTCAAAGGAATGCCTAAAGCGACCAATAAATCAGGCATTGGCTATGCAGATTATGTCTTGTGGGGCAAGGATGGCAAACCGCTTGCTGTTGTAGAAGCGAAAAAAACAATGGTGGATGCTCGAAAAGGAAGACATCAAGCAGAACTGTATGCAGATTGTTTGGAACAAATGCATGGACAACGCCCCATCATCTTTTATACCAATGGATTTGATACCTACATTTGGGACGATACTTTTTATGTAGATAGAGAGATACAAGGTTTTTATAGCCAAGATGAATTACAGTTATTGATTGATCGACGAACTACCCGAAAAGACATCAGAGCGTTTAAAGTCAACCTCCATATTGCAGGACGAGATTATCAGTTGGAAGCCATCAAACGAGTAGCGGAAAATCTATTGGTCACAGGAAAAGATGGTACACTTAGAGGAGCCAACCGAGCCAGTTTATTGGTGATGGCTACGGGTAGTGGCAAAACCAGAACCTCTGCTGCCATTGTGGAGATGATGACTAAATGCAACTGGGCGAAACGGGTCTTGTTTTTAGCAGATAGAAATGCATTGGTGACCCAAGCCAAGAACGCCTTCAAAGAGCATCTACCAGAATTGTCCTCCATAGATCTCACCAAAGAAAAAGAAGACCATAGTACGAGGTTGGTTTTTTCTACTTATCCAACGATGATTAATAAGATTGATAAGGTCAAAACAGAGAATCAGCGATTTTATGGAGTGGGTCATTTTGATCTAATCATTATTGATGAGGCACACCGATCTGTCTATAAAAAATACAAAGCCATCTTTGATTATTTTGATGCGATGCTTATCGGCTTGACCGCCACTCCTATCAAAGATATTGATCGCAATACCTATGCCTTATTTGGGATAGAAGACGATAATCCGACCTTTGCTTATGAGCTGAATACAGCAGTGAAACAAGGTTACTTGGTTCCTCCTAAAGCCATCCGTGTCCCTTTAAAATTTCAAAGAGAAGGCATCAAATATACGGAACTTACCGATGCCGAAAAAGAAGAATACGAAGATAAGTTTGGCGATCCAACAGATGGGAATGCACCCGACGAAATCGGCAGCAGCGCCCTCAATAAGTGGTTGTTTAACATAGATACGGTAGATAAGGTTTTAGATCAATTGATGTCGGATGGTATTAAAGTTAGTGGCGGAGATAAGTTGGGCAAAACCATCATCTTTGCCAAAAATCATGACCACGCTGTATTTATCGAAGAACGATTTAATAAGAACTATCCAGAGTATGGAGGTAAGTTTTTACGAGTGATTGATAATTATGAAACAAAGGCACAAAGTCTATTGGATAAATTTACCGATGTATTTGAGGAACAAGATCCCCAGATAGCGGTCTCTGTAGATATGATGGATACGGGTGTCGATGCGCCAAGAGTGGTTAATTTAGTGTTTTTTAAGCTGGTCAAAAGTGCTTCTAAGTTTTGGCAGATGATTGGTCGAGGCACTAGATTATGCCCCAATCTATTTGGTCCAGATCAACATAAGACGGAGTTTTTGATCTTTGATTATTGCCAGAATTTTGAGTTCTTTGATGAGCATCCTGATGGAGCGATTGCTAAAAATATGAAGCCGTTGCAACAACAGATTTTTGAAGCCAAGTTGCAAGTCGCTCAATTGATTACGCATCAAGTTGATGCAGATGATGAAAGTAAAGCGTTGAGAGATCAATATCTTACCGAGTTACATCAAATCATAGCGAACTTGGATGTGGAGCGATTTATTGTCCGAAAAGAACTTAGGCATGTCAAAGAATATAGCAATAAACAACGATGGCTGAATCTGTCGAAAAGTGATCTTCAAGAAATCAATACCCACTTGTCTCATTTACAACCACCTTCTAAGGGTGATGATGAATTGGCTAGGCGATTTGATCGCTTGGTCTTGGCTTATCAGATTGCTTTGTTGAGTGGTTCGGGAAGTACCGATAAGTACATGGGTAAAATCTATCATACTGCTGCTGCCTTAGAGAAGAAGGACAATATACCGCAAGTGTCTGTACACTTAAAACTTATCAAGGAAATACAGACCGAACATTTTTGGGAATCGGTTTCTTTGAAAAGATTGAATGAGGTAAGAATGGCTTTGCGTGATCTTGTCAAATATTTGGAGACAGAGAAACAAGCTCCTGTCTATACGAACTTTGCCGATGAATTGGATTATGAAGGAATAGTGGTCACTGAGCCTGTAAAAAATTCGTATACGAGCTTGCAATCTTATAAGGATCGAGTGGAGAAGTATGTTCGGGATAATATACATCATGTTGCTATTCATAAGCTATCTCATAATGTTCCGATTACGCAAGTAGAGTTGAATGAGTTGGAGAAGATGTTGTTTACAGAAAGTGTGGCGGGTACGAAAGAGGATTTTATTAAGGAATATGGTGATCGACCTTTGGGTGCGTTTATTAGGAGTATTACGGGGCTGAATCCTGATGCTGTCAATCAGGCGTTTTCCGAATTTTTGCAGGTGGGTAATCTTCGGGCGGATCAGATGACTTTTGTGAAGACGATTATTTCTTATTTGACGAAGAATGGTACGATAGATAAGCGGATGTTGTATGAGCCGCCATTTACGGATCTGAATGATCAGGGGATTAGTGGGGTTTTTGATAATGATGGGGATGTGGTGAAGATTGTGAGGATTATTAATCTTATTAATGGGAATACGAGGGTGGCTTAGGGGCAACGTGAATTTGGGATTAAAGCGGTGTTTTTGCGAGGTGTTTTGTGACCATCCGCCAACCCCTTCCCAAAGGGGAGTTTGTCCACCCTCTTTAATTATCCCGCCAGCGGGAGAGACGGTTCGTGCTTTTATATTTTTCTCCCGATTTACATCATAACCTATTGATTATCAAATATATTATTTCCGATTTGGCTACCCGTCTAAGCTTGCCAATTACCTTATTACAAGTAAAGAAAGGGTAAATCGTTTCAATCGGATTGCTATGCAGGTAGTGAGCCAGCAATCCGATTGATTTAAATCACGAGACTCCTTTCTCTTTAACGTGAATTTGGGATTAAAGCGGTATTGCTTTTGAAGCATTTTGTAGCAATCCGATTGATTTAAATCACGAGACTCCTTTCTCTTTATCAATCGGATTG
>JAHDBB010000599.1 GCA_020630635.1 Chitinophagales bacterium | reverse complement strand
CTATAGCGACGAAGTAATGAACCTTTCGCTCCTAGCCAAAAAAAGAATAGGATTATTAAAATTATTTCGGAATTAATAGGATTTTAATTCTTGTACAGAAACGTCCCATCGTCCCTAAAAAATAGGAAATGAAGAGCCGTCCCTTCGTTCCAATATAAAAAGTCACAATTAGTTATCATTAAAACTTAAATATCCATTTCATTATCTTCCATTCTATTGGCTACTTGAGCATTGAGTTTTTGCCCTTCCATGAAACACTTGCGGCAACGAGGCTCATAACTCTCTTTTTCACCCAATACGACTTGCTCTTTGCTAGAAACCTTACGAAAAGAATGAGTTGCCAGTCCGCCACACTTCATACAGATGGCATGTAACTTGGTAACTGTATCGGCAATGGCTAATAATTGAGGAATCGTGCCAAAAGGTCTGCCTAAAAAGTCTTTGTCCAAGCCTGCAACAATGACCCGTAAGCCATTTTGGGCTAAGGATTCGCAAACTTCTGGGAGATTTTCGTCAAAAAACTGTGCTTCATCAATTCCTATGACTTCAACATCTTGGGCTAAAAGTAGGATACGTTGGGCTGCCCCAACAGGAGTAGAGTGAATGCGGCTTTGGTCATGAGATACAATATCTTCATCATCATAACGGTTATCTATAAGAGGCTTGAATATCTCTACTTTTTGGTTGGCAATATGGGCTCGTTTAAGACGGCGGATCAGCTCTTCTGATTTTCCAGAAAACATAGAGCCACAAATGACTTCTATCCAGCCTTGATTTTTTTGATAAAAAGTGGGTTCTATAAACATTGGGAGATGATTTGGAGTGAACGTTTTTAAGTGTGGCGAATTTATTGATGATTTTTCAGAAATACAATGGTAACGCTTAAAAAATGCTAAATAAATATTTCTTTATTGTTAAGATGTTTGAAGCCTTTTTGACCCATTTTTACACTAACTCCCTCGTTTTTAAGATTTTTATACATAGAATTTAGAAAAGATGAAATCTAAAATTTGCATTTTGTGATACTTCCCGTATTTTTAGGTTAAATTTGAACAATATTTTTTATCTTAGGAATCGTTGGCACTATTCCTGACAACTACAACATGCTCATTTAACCCTATTTTGAAATTTGGAAAAAACTGCTCCTTATGAATAAAAAAGTAAAAAAAGTAGAGTTGGTACTTAGAAAGATCAATTACCTGTTTGATTCTATTGAGTCAAATCCTCTACAATCTTCTAACTTAGAAATGGCATTGCTCAAACGTTATGCCGTAGATTTATATGATACTATACTAGAATTTGAGGAGGCAGAGGCGGTAGAATTGACGAAAACTCATGAAGTCTTAGAGGAAATTGAAGAGACCAAAGAAGTAATAGAAGAACCAACACCCATTGTCGAAACGGAGATTCCTAAAACAGTAGAAAAATCGGATGATTCAATAGCTACTAAGTTAGGGATAGGAGCAATAGGAGCAGGTATTGTAGCCGGTGGAGCCAATTTGCTTGATAATCCGACAGAAGACGATATTAAAGAGGAGGTGACAGAAGATTTGACTAGTATTTTGGAGGAAGTCAAAAAGAGAGAAGCAGAAGAACAGGCAATGGAAGAAGTAGAAACCGTAGAAGTACCTGAAGTCGAAGAAGAAGCTAGCATTGATACGCTACCAATATTGGAGGAAAAAATAGAGGAAGAAACCGTTGTAGTTGATGAAGAAGAGATGATAGAGGAGGAACCAATCGAAGAGGTATTTGTAGAAGAAAAAGTAGAAGAGGAGATCATAGAGGAAGCAACAACTCCTGTCTTAGAAGATGACAACTTGGACATTATTGGAAGACCAACGGAACGAATCATGGGCTTGGAAGAGGAAGAACCCATTCAAGAAGTAATTGAAGAACCAGTGCCTATTCAAGAGTTCATAGAAGAGCCAGACGAAATGTTAGATGGTAAACAAACAGAGGTGCTGAATGATGTATATGCCAATGTACAAAGCGAGTCTGAAATGGAAATAGAACCCACTAGCAATTCTGCTATCGTGCATCAAGAGGAAGAAGAACAGGAACAAGAACCCAATGAACTCAACGACTTATTTAAACAAGGCAACAAAAAGAAATTCAATATCAGCTTTAACCAACGGTTTGCTTTTATTAGCGAATTATTTGGAGGGGATTCTGCGGTGTATGAACACACTTTGGAAGAATTAAGTAAATGTGCCAATGTCATTGAGGCATTTACCTATCTCAATTTACATGTCAAACTCAAATATCAATGGAAGGATGACAGTCCAACGACTAAGGAGTTTCAACAAATCGTAAAGGATAGCTTTTTGAGCGATATTTAGAAGCCATAAAATAATAGAAAAACAAAAAATAGAAAAGGCAATTCAGTATCACTGAATTGCCTTTCTTCATATATTGATTTGATCTTAAAATCTTTTTATTTAGACGGTTCGCTCTCCATCAAAAGCCTCCAAATAATCCGCCACTCTTCGCAAGAAACTACCACCCAATGCTCCATCTATGGTACGATGATCATAAGACAGTGACAAAAACATCATATGGCGAATCGCAATTACATCTCCATGTTCTGTCTCTAATACAGCAGGCTTTTTCTTAATAGCCCCTGTTGCCAAAATGGCTACTTGTGGTTGATTAATAATGGGCGTTCCCATCACATTTCCAAAAGTTCCAACATTCGTCAAAGTAAAAGTACCTCCTTGAATATCATCTGGAGCCAATTTATTATTTCGAGCCTTATATACCAAACCATTAACGGTTTTAGTCAAGCCCAATAAGTTCATTTGGTCGGCATTTTTGATAACTGGAACAATCAAATTACCGGAAGGCAAAGCGGCTGCCATACCAATATTGATGTCTTTTTTCAAAATGACATTATAGCCATCCACAGACGAGTTGATACGAGGAAAATCTCGGATCGCTTTAACACAAGCTTCTATCAAGAGTGGGGTAAAAGTAATTTTTTGACCTTCTCGCTTTAGAAAATCTCCTTTTACCTTATTTCTCCAATTAACCATATTGGTAACATCTGCCTCAACAAAAGACGTAACATGAGGCGAGGTCTGTTTGGACATAACCATATGGTCGGCAATCAAACGTCTCATTCGATCCATTTCCACAATCTCTACATTGCCACTTGTTTGCGTTTTAACTGCTGGAGCAGGTTTTGATTTAGGAGTCGAAACACTAGGCTTAGAACTTGGTTGAACAGCAGGTGTTGGAGCAGTCGTACGAGCCGTTGTCGGTGCGCCGTTTTTGATAAACTGCAACATATCTTTTTTAGTTACCCGTCCACCTTTACCGGTACCAGGAATATTTTCCAATGTTTCCATTGAAATGCCTTCAGCTCTTGCCATATTTAGGACTAATGGAGAATAAAAACGTCCTTGTCCATTGCTCGAAGCAGGTTTTTTAGCCGCTACAACGGTTGCAACGGTTTCTGCTACAGGAACAGCTTGAGTCAACGGCTCCATCACTTTTTCAACCACTTTAGGTTCGATCGCAGGTGTTGCACTTGGACTTGCTTCCGCTTCACTTCCCTCCGTATGAATATAAGCAATGATTTTACCCACTTCCACCGTTTCACCTTCAGGATACAAAATTTCACCCATAATGCCCGCTTCAGGCGCAGGAACATCAGAGTCCACTTTATCCGTTGCGATTTCAAGGATGGGTTCATCAATTTCAACTGCGTCTCCCTCCTTCTTCAACCATTTAAGGATGGTTGCCTCCATAATACTTTCGCCCATTTTGGGCATAACTAATTCTATCTTTGACATGGATGATTTTTTGATTTGGTGGTGCAAAATTACCTAAATTTTTTGAAAACAAAGGCGTTTTTGTACATATTAGTAGGATGAGGAACGTTAAGACCAACCTTCAACAAGCAGACTCATAAGGACTTGTTTTACTTTTTCTTTTTTTAGGAGCGAAGGGTTCATTGCTTCGTCGTGATGGAAAGTCCCGCTATCCGTTCTTAT
>JAHDBB010000598.1 GCA_020630635.1 Chitinophagales bacterium | reverse complement strand
AAACTGACTCAACAATACTAAATCATTCAACTTTATGGCATCTATTTTATCCAAGCTATCTTTTAAACGAATCTTACAAATCGGTATTTTATTATTTTTCTTAGGCATTATTTCCATATTCGGACTCATATTTGCCGTTCGTTATGGAGCCTTTGGCAAGTTACCTACCAACGAAGACTTACGTTCCATCAAAAACCCCGTTGCTTCCGAAATCTACTCTGCCGATGGCGTATTATTGGGCAAATACTATATAGAAAATCGCTCCAACGTTCAGTACGATGAAATTTCCGAATACTTAGTCAAAGCCTTAGTCGCCACCGAAGATGCCCGTTTCTTTGAACACAAAGGCGTAGATTCTCGAAGTGTCTTTAGGGTTTTAATCAAGTCCATTTTAATGGGCAATAGAAGTTCTGGGGGAGGAAGCACCATCAGTCAACAACTTGCCAAAAACCTCTATCCACGTCAGCGATACTTTCCCATAACGATGCCTGTCAATAAAATAAAAGAAGCCATTACTGCCAATCGTTTAGAAAAAATATATGACAAAGAAGAGATTTTAACGATGTACCTCAATACCGTTTCTTTTGGTGAAAGAGCTTTTGGAATCGGTACAGCTTCCCAACGTTACTTTAATAAAAAGCCCAATGATTTAAAGGTGGAAGAAGCCGCCACCCTCATTGGAATGCTCAAAGGTCCAAGTATCTACAATCCCCGTACCTATCCCGAAAACAGCTTAAAAAGACGCAATACTGTGTTAGGTCGAATGGCTAAAAAAGGCTATATCAGTCAAGCAAGATATGACGATCTTACCAAACGTTCTATAGAGTTAGATTACAACAATGTATCTCAAAGTGCTGGATTGGCTCCCTACTTTCGTCATGTCCTAAGAGACGATTTAAAAAAATGGTGTGATGAACACATTAGAGTAGATGGATTCAAGTACAATGTATTTAAAGATGGCTTAAAAATCTATACGACTATTGATAGTCGCATGCAAGTTTTGGCACAAGAAGCAGTTGCCGAACAGATGAAAGCCTTACAAAAAAGTTTTGATTCCAATAAACAAGGTCCTAAGTCTTGGGCAGATACACCCGATATCCTAGCCGATGCGATCAAACAGTCTCACCGCTTCAAGTCGATGAAAACCGCAGGAATTTCACAAAAAGAAATAGAAGAGTCTTTCTATAAAAAACGTAATATGAACATCTTCACTTGGAATGGTAATAAGGAAGTAGTCATGACTCCTATCGACTCTATCAAACATTACATTTCTTTTCTCAATGCAGCATTTATGGCATTAGATCCTGAATCGGGTCATGTCAAAGCGTGGGTTGGTGGCATCAATCATAAGTATTACAAACGAGATTTTGTTCAAACCAAAAGACAAGTCGGTTCTACCTTTAAGCCTTTGGTCTATGCCGCTGCTTTTGAAAAAGGTGTTGAACCTTGTGCCTACTTTTCCAACGAACAACAAGTATACGAAAAGCACCAAGACTGGTCGCCTCGCAATTATAGCAATGAATATGGTGGAGCTGTTTCTTTGGAGACAGGTTTAGCCAAATCACTCAACACCACAGCGGCTGAACTGATTATGGAAGTAGGCGTAGAACCTGTCATTAAAAGTGCCGAGCGTTTAGGCATTGAAAACAAGTTGCCCAAAGTTCCTTCGATTGCACTGGGAACCGCAGAATTGACCTTAGCCGAAATGGTGGGGGCTTATGCTGCTTTTGCCAACGGTGGACACCAAACCAAGCCTCAGTATTTACTACGCATAGAAGATGCCAATGGGCGGGTTTTAGAAAAATTTGATACGAGAGAACTCAAGCAACGCAAAAAGATTTTATCCGAAGAAACAACCGAGATTTTGACTAGTATGATGCAAACAGTGGTCAATAAAGGAACGGCCCGAAGTATAAGAAGTATCTATGGTTTGAATCAAGATATTGCAGGCAAGACAGGGACGACTCAAAACTATACGGATGGCTGGTTTATCGGTTACACACCTGATATTGTAGCAGGTGCTTGGGTCGGTAATGAAGAGAAGCGCATTCATTTTCAGACTGGAAATTTAGGCTCTAGTACCAAGACAGCCCTTCCTATCTGGGCAAGGTTCTTCCAAAAACTATACAAAGATGACCAATATTCCAAACTCGGTCAACGCACCTTTGATGAACTATCTTATGATTTAGAAGAACAATTGAGTTGTGAAGCTTTTTTAGACGAGTTACCCGATGAATATTGGCTAGCTTATGGTCGAGACTATGATGAAGACTCCGATGGAACAGTTTACGAAGAGGAGTTTGAGGAAGATAATAATCAAATCGCACAGGATGAAGAAGACGGTGTTATAGGTCGTTTGGCTACTTACTTGGGTTTCAAAAAACCAAAGCAAAGCAAAAATGATGAACGTAAGAAAAAGAAAAAAAAGAAGAAGGACAAAAAACGTAAAAAGCAAAAAGAAAAGGAAAGAGAACGTCAACGTGAAAGAGAGCACCAAAGAAATGAACGCAGCCGTGAGCAAACGAGTAGTCGTGATAGAGGAAGTAGAACTGTTCCTACGTCCAGAGACAATGACTGTCAACCAGATGTACTTGCTGACGAATTGTGTTACTGTAAAAAAATCGGCAGCCTCAATGGTTTCAAAAAAGCCCAGTATCAAAGTGGCAAAATCAAAAGCGAAGGCAACTACAACAATGGCGTGCAAACTGGCTATTGGAAGTTTTATTACTCCAATGGCAATATGAAGATGGAAGGGAATTATGGAAGTGGTAAACGCAATGGGTTTTGGAAAGACTATTATGAGTCGGGCGAGGTAAAGATGGAGGGTAATTTCCAAAATTGTCAAAGAACAGGTTATTGGAAATATTATGCGAGCAATGGCAATCTCAAAAGTGAAGGGAACTATGATAATGGGGTCAAAAATGGTACTTGGAAGTTTTACAGAGATGGCAGAAAAGAAGAAGTACGTTTTAATTGTCGGTGATGTTGGTAAGGGTGGCTGGTGGCAAGTGGCTGGCGACTTTCGGTTCTTTTCGTGGCTCTATCCTAAAGAATGAAGTAAAATTTGTAGTTCTTTATTAGGAGCGAAAGGTTGGGAGCTTCGTCGTATTGGATAGTCCCGCTGTCCGTTCTTATTCGTGTTGCCAACGTTTTAGGCAGCCAACGCTTCTACACGAATACCACTACCATCGGGGCTAGAGGGTTAGGGTCTGTACTTCTTAGTACTTGCTCATTTTACCAATTGAGTATTCATCATTCACGATAACCATTATTGATAGGATAGTGACATACGCTCTCTTCCAAGTCCAAAAGTTGGAAATCAAAATCATTTGTTATGTCCAAAATACACGTACTCCTTTGTTGTTTTCTACTCTTAACAACCTCCTGTGCCAAAGACTATTTTCAAGTCAAGGGCTTTAAAAAGACGACTAAACAACATCAAACCATTGCCGTATTGCCAGTAGAGATGGTCTTATCTGGTGTACAACCTTTTGATTTACCCAAAGAAGATATTGCCAAACAAGAAGAAGCGGAAAGTAAAGCTTTTCAAATATCTCTCCACAGCCAATTGATGCGTCGTCAAACCAACTCGCCTAAAGGTCTTAAAGTGGAGTTGCAACGAACGACGGTTACCAATCGTCTCATCGAAGAAAAAATGACCATTCGGGAATCTTGGGAAAAAACGCCTGAAGATATGGCGGATTTGTTGGGCGTGGATGCGGTCATTAAAACACGGGTCGAAAAGAAAAGATACTTCTCTGATTTGGCTTCTTATGGGATTGATGTCGCTGCTAAATTGTTGAGTATCTTAACGAAAAATCCTTTGCCTTTTTTGACGGGTCGAGAGGTCAAAAAGTCTAATGATGTTTATGCGGATTATCGTTTGTTGGATGGAAGTACGGGAAATGTGCTTTGGTCGATGAGCTTTGAGGCGGAAGCGGATTATAAGAATCCTGCGAATGAGACGATTGATGGGCTTAATGAAAAGGCGGTGAAA
>JAHDBB010000597.1 GCA_020630635.1 Chitinophagales bacterium | reverse complement strand
GACACTCTTTTAATTGGGTTGATTTTTGGAACGATATTTTCCATGTTAATTGGAGGACTTCCTTTTTATTTAGGATTTGCTTTCTCAGAGTATGGATTTAATAGCCAAATTTATTTTGATAAAGAAGAAAAAGTCTTTGTCAAAGATAAAAGGATTCCTTTTTTAAAACATCTTAATGTTAGACCTTTTAAAGAGGGGCGTTTAGCTTGGGATGATATTTACGCCTTACAAATTTTAAATGCAAAATTTAAGTTGAATAATATAACCATGTATGAAATGAACGTGGTGAGTAAGGATGCGAAACGATTTTGTATTACCCATCATGGAGATTTGGAAGCGATACTTGACCAAGCAGGAGTCATTAGCCAGCTTTTAGATATTCCGATTTGGTTTAATGAAGAAGACTTGGGAGGATTGTCTATCTTGAAAACAAAATAAGGTGAAAAAGAGGCCCAAAAATAAACCTAAAGGTCTAAATGATCCAGTTGCTGATTTGACTGAATGGACGGTCTTGACAGGTCGTCGAGGCTCCAATATTCGTACCCATAAATTTATTGAAAGAGATGATCTAATAGTCGTAAAACCTATTCGAATCACTGTTATTTTAGGCATCCTTGTATTGGTGCTTCCATTGAGTTTTTGGACTTATCTTATTTCTATTCAATGGGAAATGATACAAGGACTTCATTTTATTTTTAAAGTATTATTTGTGATGGGACCCATAGCCTTTTTGTGGATTCCAATAATGGCAGGAACCGCTATGTTAGATACTTCTTGGAACACCATTATTGAGTTTGATAAACAACAAAAAACCTTTACCAAAGATAGAAAAATTCCATTGCTCTATCGTCTTCGTGAGTTGTTGGAGTGGTACGAACAAAGACCCTATTATTTGAAATGGGAAGAGATTCATGCCATACAAATTATTAAGAAGGTCAGAGCGGATAAATCCCTTACTTCTTATGAAATGAATTTGGTAACAAAAAAGGGTGAACGCATCAACTTGACAGATCATAGTCATTTAGAAACGATTTTGGACGATGCTTCTAAAATCAATCAACTACTCAATATTCCGATTTGGATGGAAGGTTCCAGTGGTTTATCTATGCTCAAAAATGAAGAATGATGGAGGATGATCAACGCAATGAAACAGAGGCGCATGATCCTATTTTTGAGAAGGTCGATAAGACATTGCTTAAAGAAAAGGGGCTTTCTATACAATATCAATTGGTAGAAACGTCAGAAAAACTTAGTTTACTTGCCAAAAAAGACGAAAAATTTCTATCCATATTTTTAGGCATCGCTGCTCTTTTGATTGTTGTATTATTTATACCATTTGTGTTTATCGTTGAATCCTTATGGATTAAATTACTTTTTATCATCTTACCAGTAGTTTTTGCAGGAAGTCTTGGATGGTTGGCTTATCAATTAGCAGAATTGAGTTTTAATCAAGTCATTTATTTTGACAAAACCAATCAACTATTTTTGAAATATAAAAACAATGGCCAACATAAAAATCAAATAAAATGGAACGATTTACATACCTTACAAATCATTAAAAGAAATGAGAAGTCTTTTGAAATGAATCTTGTCACGAAAGAAGTAAAACGCTTCCATTTATCCACTTATGTTAATACAGATTTGCTTTTCAAAGATGCTGAAACCATCAGCCAACTTGTCGATATTCCCATTTGGATGGAAGGAATGGAAGGTTTGGAAATGCTTAAAACTAAATGAGTATGAATGAAAAACCAGATTCCATCTTTCCTTACATCGAAAAAACGCCTTTTAAACTAAAATCCTATCAGTATAAATTAGAGGAATCTTCTGAAAAGTTGAGTTTAGCTATTACCAATAAATATATTTTGGCACATAGTTTACCAGGAATTATGATATGGGTTTTTTTGGGAAGCTGGTTTTTGTCTGTTACACTAATTGTTCCTACAATTCTCCTAAAAATATTGTATGTAGCATTGGTATTTCTGGTAATTTCTTTCTTCATTAAATTGACAATGATCGCATCAAAAAATAACCATTACCACACCATCTATTTTGATAAACGCTTTAAAAATTTTATTCAAAAAGATAATACTAAACCTCACACACATGATAAAGTAAAGTTGTCTTGGAGTGAACTACATGCCTTGCAAATTGTCAAATTAGAGATCAAACGTTTTCAAATGAATTTGATTACCAAAGAAGCCAAACGTTTGCATATATCCACTTACCATAATGTAGATCAGTTATTCAAAGATGCAGAAATCATCAGTCAACTTCTCAACATTCCGATTTGGATGGAAGGAATGGAAGGTTTAGAGATGCTTAAAACGAAATGAGTATGGACAAAAAGTACAATGAAAAAAAAGACGATATTTTTGCTCGGATCGACAAGACTCCTATGTATCCTCAACCTGTTTTACACAGACTGGTGAACTCTTCAGAAAAATTAAATATAACTCTTCCTCAAAAAGATTTTTTTGCCCTTTTTTATCCTACAATGATTGTTGTATTGATTGTTGTTGTGGTCTTTCTTTTTTTGATTCTAAAGATGAATACAATAATGAAAATAGCGATGATGTTGATCTTATTGGTACTGGCTTTAGGCGCTATTTTCGTGATGCTAAGAATAAAAATGGAAATCATGACCCAAATGATTTATTTTGATAAGCGTGGGAAAACCTATTTTTATTATGAACAAAATGAACACAAACGTCTAAAGAGAAGTAGAATTTCATGGAAAAAAATCCATGCTTTACAAGTTATTAAAGTAAATGAAAATCACTTTGAAATGATTCTTGTTACCAAAGAAGCAAAGCGTTTGTATTTATCAGGTTATATTCAAAAAGACAATTTGTTTAAGGATGTCGAAATGGTTAGCCAACTTGTCAATATCCCGATTTGGATGGAAGGAATGGAAGGTTTAGAGATGCTCAAGTAATCTATAAATTTTCCTTCAACAATTCATTGATATACTCCGCCTTCATATATCCCTTACTAATCAAGGTATAGCCATCTGCATCTTGCAAAACCAATGAAGGAAATCCTCGAATACTCATTCGATTGGCTAACTGAACATCCGCTTTGGTTTCATTGATAATTTCGGGAGAATTATATAAACGCTCAAACTCTTCTTTGTCCAAATCAAAGGTTTCTGCTATTTCCAAAAACGTAGCCAATTCCGTTGTATTTTTATTATCGGCATAAAAAGCAGTTTGGATAGCTTTAAAAAAGGCTAATTCAATATCTGGATTTATAGTTCTTGCCACGATAACGGCTCTTGAAGCAGGTTCTGTATTATACACAAAAGTCTCATCCTCCAATATTTCATAAGAGAATTTTTGTCCAGAGGCTTTACCCACATCTTCCCAATGATGCTTCAAAAAATCATTAAGTTCCGCCATCGTTTCCGTTCCATTAGGACGCAATCCACCCAACACAATTTCGAGTTCAAGGTCAGGATAGGCTTCTTGGATTTTCGTGATTTCAGGCGCAAAACCATAACACCAAGAACACATCGGATCGCCAAAGTAAATGAGCTTAGTCGGCTTATCTTGTACAGAAACAAAGGTCGTCATAAGGCAAATAAATGTAAGGTAAAGAAATTTCATTTTATTATTTTTAGGTTCATCGTTGTGGAGCGATTATTCGATTCCTTGTAAGTTTTTTTAGGAGCGAACTTTAGTAGCTTCGTCGTAAAGGAAAGTCCCGCTATCCGTTCCTATGAATGCGCCAACGTTTTAGGCAGCCAACGCATTGCATTCATACCACTACTATCGGGGCTAGTTGGTTGAGGACACAACTGAATGAAATGGGCGAAAGTGACGATGTGACGTAATGGGACGATTGATTATTTGTTAATCGAAAACTTAACACAAACAGAACCGAAACGTCCCCTTACGTCCCTTTTTAAAACGTCCCATCGTCCCCAAAAATCAAAATATTTGTAACCCAAATAGCCCTGTTTTCGTTTACGACTATCGACTATCGACTATCGACTATCGACTATCGACTATCGA
>JAHDBB010000027.1 GCA_020630635.1 Chitinophagales bacterium | reverse complement strand
GTGAATCCTGACAACAAAAAATACGAAAAAACTTAATTTACATTGTACTAAGTACCGAAACCCAAATAATCGACACATTTTATGAGGGTTTTTCAATAATCCTGCGTTATTTTTTGCGCCAATAGTCCTACTATTTGCTTAAAAAATCCTTGTCTGATTAAAAAATAGCTTGCCTCAAAAATGACGATTATTTACGCATAGGTACTTATTATGTATAATACATACAATACTTTTCTAATGAGATAGCGGTTATTCTATCCATTTTGTAACAATTTTGATTAAAGAACTTCTAAAAAATGTAGTGGTGAGTAGTCTTTTATTACTTAGTTGTAAGTTTTGGAAGAAGAATAAAAGGTGCGTTTTTATAGTTAGTGTAGATGTTATTCCCTACCTAAGATATATCAAGAACTATACCAGCCTTGCATATTAGTTATTTTTAACAAATAGAATTAATTAGTATTTTTATTTGTATAACATATAGTTGTTTCAAAATCTATATTCTAAAACAAAAAAGGGCAGCCCAGATTGGGCTGCCCTTTTATTCCATTTTTTTACATTACATATACAGATAAGTATTTTATCCTAAAATATGAACATCGTTTTCTATCAGTTTTTTAATGGGTACAATCACTATATCATTAGCTGTTTGTACTGTTACTGATATATTGTCTAGTCCAGTTATTTCGCCTTCCACATCATTGACTCTAATTCTTTGTCCAACCTCATACTTACTGCGTCCAAAATAACCCGATAATATGTTGGTTAATATTTCACGAGCCGCAAAACCATAAGCAATACCGCCAGCTATTAAAACCGTTCCCAAAATAATAAAGATATTGGAAGTGATAATATCAGTCTTGACCCCTGCTTGTTCTAATGAAGTAAGTGTAATCATAGTCGCCAAAAAATAAAAGACCGCATTACTAATAATATTACCTGTCGAAACCCCCATAGAGCTAGTAGCTGCGGCTATAATATCTCGAATAAAAGAAGCAATCCATATACCAATGGCAAAGATGATTCCAGCCGTAAATAACTTAGGCAAGTAATCTATCAAATCTCCTAATTTTTCGGAAACGACTGTCCATCCCAAAGAGTTGGTTGCAGTAATAAAGACCAAAAGCATAATAATCCAATAAGCAAATTTGGCAAAAATATCTGAAGGTTTAGCAGTAATATTGCCTTTTTGCAGCATTTCTGTCGCATTAATTTTGTCAGCTAATTCATCAAATTTAGCTAAATCCAAAAGTTTGGCAACGACTCCTCTAATAACTCTGGCAATAATCCAACCAATAATAAGGATAGCCAATGCTGCAAATATTTTGGGCAAGGCTCCCATAAATTGTTTACCAAAGGAGCTTAGAGAATCTGTTATAAGTTGTGTAGAGTTGATGAGTTCTTGCATAAAATGATGATTTCTGGTTTTAAGAAACTATTATTAGCTAGGCAAGATAAGAACAATTCTTAAATTATAATAAATATTAGAGGTTGTTGTGAGGTAAGATTTATAAGGAGAATAAAATGTGAAAAATGAAATGAGAATAAACTAAAAATATTACATACAAATATAAGTCATAGTATTATTTTATTTTTTTCCCACTTGCCAAAACGCCCAATATCTCGCCCCCTGTTTTGGCTCCTTTAATAGTAAATAAATCCACAAAGTCTGCAACAGTCTTAAGAGCTTCAATATTTTTCAAAAACTCTTCTTTTGCTTTAGGAGGAAGCTTTGAATCTTTCCATAAGTCATCAAATATATTTTCATTGTTTTTCATTCAAAAAAAATTTAGGAGTTCACCGAAAGTATTTTTCTATTAACTTTTGCATATGTCCTCTCATTTGTAAAAGTTGTACTGACCCGTTGGTCAAATCATTATTCACGATTTTTAAATTTTTAGGAGTTTACCGAAAAATGTTTTTCTCTTAGTTTTTGTACTCGTCCTCTTGCTCGTAAAAGTCGCATTTTGACGGCACTGTTAGTCAGGTCTAGTTCTTTGGCTATTTGGTCGATAGATAGATTATCTTGATACTTCATCAATAATAACATCTTGTCTTCAGGCTTTATTTTATCAAGTAAAAATTTAAGTTGTTCCAATTCTACCTCAAAAATTCGCTTGTTTTCAATTTCTTCATCCACATTCTCAATAGTTTTGTCGTGTTTTTCGTCAAACTCATCGGTAATATGGTCTTTACGGCGGCGGCTTTTAATGAAGTTGATACAAGAGTTATAAGTAATAGCATACACCCAAGTTGAGAAGCTAGAACGCCCTTCAAACTTTGAAATGTTGAGAAATGCTTTCAATAAAATAGATTGGGCCAAATCTTGGGCATCCATTTCATTTCCAACCATTGAACAGCATTTACGAAATACTTTGTTTGAGTATCTATCATACAACTCTCCGAAAAGCTCCTTTTTACCTGTTCTAAGAATTTCTTCTATTATTTCTTGGTCACTACTGTTGGTACTGTCTTTCAATCTTTTTGTTTTGTTTGAACGGAAAAATCCTAAAGAAAACTATTGCTTTCAATCTCTGAACAAATTTACAAGTTATAAAGATATCCTAAAAGTTATTGGTTGAAATATAACAGATGTCCTTTGTAGTTATGGGATCTGATAGATGTAAAAAGTACATCACACATTTCTATCATCTTATTAGTCAAAAAACAAATGTTGTTGTTGATCTTGTGACAACTCATGTTAAAATTGTCACTTTACATAAAGTTTTAACAATATAAAATAATTTTTTTGAATTTCTAAATATCATGCATTAAATCATCTAATTTGGTAATTTTTTATCATATTCTGTATTTTTCTTTTTTGGGAGAGAACGTTTATTTCCTTCGTCGCATCAGTTCTGTCCTGCTATTCGTTCTTATTGCTGCTGCTTTGCCACAAATCCACGCCCTGCTACAACGCAGCAATACCACTACTATCAGGTCTATTTTGAATGGTCTCAACGTTGTTCGTGGTTCGTTTCGTGGTTTTGGGACGTAAAGGGGACGTTTTTTGGTTCGGTTCGTGTGTTTTGGGGACGAAGGGACGTTTTCGGTTCATTTAGTGGTTTTGGGACGTAAAGGGGAAAAGTTTTATTCATTTAGTGGTTTTGGAGCATAAAAGGGACGTTTTCGATTCGGTTCGTGGAAATTTGACAACTTCTGTTTAGTTTTCACTCATATATCATATAGGGTGAAGAATATTTTAAACCTTTGACTCATATCAATCGGATTGCTGGTTCAGATGAAGCATAGCAATCCGATTGAAACGACTCATTTTTTCTTTGATTCGTATCTGATTCACCACATATTACAGATGAGCGTTAGTTTTTACATGAAAGTTGTCAAATTGCTATTCATCCTTGCCATATTTCTTGTTTTTCAAATGCTGGTACTAAGAAGTAGCTTAATTAACCAAATAGACCCGATAGGAGTGGTATCACCAAAGGCGTTGGCTTTATAGACCACAAGTCGAAAAGACTTGCGGTAGAGGGCGGCTTGGTGATAAGAACGGATAGCGGGGAGACCCATTGCGATGAAAGAGTAATAACCGTTCTCTCCTAAAAACTTATCAAGCTTAGCTCAAAATTATTTTAAAATAACAACTGCTTGTCTCATTATTATAAAAAAAGCCCTGTCAGTAAAACTGACAGGGCTTTTTAGTATTTCAAAAGCTAATTTGCTTCCTTCATCTTATTGCTTGATGAATTTAGCAGTAGCCATTGTTTCGCTTGTGCTTACAGATAAGAAGTAAGTACCAGAAGCAAATCCGTCAAGATCTACTGTTACAACATTACCAGCTTTAGTGACCGCTGTTTCAGCAACGCTCAACATACGTCCAGCAACATCATAAATAGTGATAACTGCTTCGTCTGTAATAACAGATGTAAACTCAATGTTTACTTGTTCCATTGCAGGAACTGGAGCAACGCTGATTACACCGAATCCGCTTTGAGTTCTATCTAATGTGATTACGTGAGTTGGAGTTGTATTACCGTCAAGGTCTTTTTCAACTAATCGGTAGTAGCTGATACCTGCTGGTGCAGAAACATCCATAAAGTTGTAATCTAAACGAGTGTTGCTGTTACCTGCTGCATTAACTTCGCCGATTGCTTTGAAGTTCACACCATCTTCAGAACGTTGTACTTCAAATACATCACTGTTGTATTCAGAAGCAGTAGCCCAGAACAATTCGTTTCCTTCTTTTTCAGCACTA
Organism: Chitinophagales bacterium; assembly: GCA_020630635.1. Lineage (GTDB taxonomy): Bacteria > Bacteroidota > Bacteroidia > Chitinophagales > UBA2359 > JAHDBB01. The sequence goes on along the minus strand of JAHDBB010000027.1, from coordinate 20,092 downwards.
CCGTAGAAGCTAATCAACTCGATAGCTGTCTTTGTACAGTTTGCTAAGTAAATCTCAGCAGTACTTGTACAACCTGACTCATCCATTACTGTTACAGAGAATGTAGTGTTTTCGTTGGCTACAACTGTTGTGCTTTCGCCTTCGTCATAGTTACCACTAATGTCTCCATCAATAACTGTGTAATCACCAGAACCACCGTTGAATGTAACAGTTACATCGTAAGTACCAGCTTCATCATCACACTCTTCACCTAATTCGATGTCGATTGTAATACCTTCTAAGATTTCAATAGAAATACCATTAGAAACATCATAGTCATCGCTATCTGCATCGTCTTGGTAATCACCAAAGTCTTCTCCTACTTGTGGTGCATCCATTTCGTCTGCATTATAGTTAAGGCTATAAACTGTGTAGTTACCTGGCTCGCTGTAAGTGAAGATACCACCTACGTAGCTTACATCTACGATGTCGTCTCCGTCAGTCATTACGAACACTTGGCTGTAGCTATCATTGCTACCAGTTGTTTGTACTGCAATGATTTCACCAGAACAGAATTCGTTTTGACCACCGTTGATGAAGAAGTCTCCTGCATTCGGATCACCATCTGGTGTACCTGAACCACCACCATCTGGATCAAGTGGCGTATCACCTGTGTTCCAAATATCATCAAAGTCATCAATATCACCTGTGTAAACTACATTGTTCTCATTACCATCAATCACAACCGTATAAGAACCTGGAGGTAAGTTTGTGAATACAAAGTCACCTTCCTCATCTGTAAGAGTAGAAGTAATGAAGTTGCCATCTTCGTCATATAAATTAACAACGATACCAGCTAAGTCATCTTCATCATCATCTTGTACTCCGTCACCATCTAAGTCTTCAAATACATGACCTGTGATAGTTCCATCGCCTTCTTCTGTTTCTGTTGGTGGTGTAACACCTGGACAGTCACCACTTTCAGTTACCACTACAGTAATAGGACCATCTACATCATCACAATCACAATCAGCTAAGAACTCTGACCAGTCACCACCGAAGTTTGGCTCATCACAATCTACATCGTGTGTATAGCTATAGATTTCGTAAGTATCTGGAGCGTGGTAGTTTTGAAGTGTACCGTTCATAAAGCTCACTTCTTCGATGATACCATCAGTTCCAACCATTACCCATACGTGATTGAAGTCATCACTCATGTTATTTCCTTCTGCTGTTACAATGAAGTCATAATCTTCTGTGTAGCATCCTGAACTATTTGGATTAGTCAATACTAAGTTTCCAGCATCAGCTCCACATTCTGGAGTTGTAGGTGGTGGTGGTGTTTCTTCAGTTGGAGTACAGTCTTCTACTTCTACAGAAACAGGTCCATCGATGTCTTGACAAGCACAATCTGCAATAATATCAGACCAATCGTCGCCAACACCTGGCTCATCACAATCTACACTGTGTGAGTAACTGTAGATTTCGTAGCTTCCGATTTCGTGCTCATTTTGAAGTGTTCCATTCATGAAGCTTACTTCTTCGATGATGCCGTCAGCACCAACCATTACCCATACGTGGTTGTAGTCATCATTTTCTAATGCACCTGGCGCACCTACTAAGATGTCTCCATTTTCGTCGATACATTCAGGAGCTTCTAATAATACTAAGTTACCTGCATCAGCTTCACATACTGGTGTTGTTGGATCTGGTGTTTCACAATTGTTCTCATCTACAACAACAACAATAGGTCCATCAACATCTTCACAACTACAATTCTCTAAGATAGAGTTCCAGTTATCTCCAAATCCTGGCTCATCACAATCTACACTGTGTGTATAGCTATAAATTTGGTAAGTATCTGGTGCGTGCTCATTTTGAAGAGTACCATTCATAAAGCTTACTTCTTCAATGATACCATCTGTTCCGACCATTACCCATACGTGGTTGTAGTCGCTACTCATATTGTTTCCAGCAGCCGTTACCAAGAAATCGTACTCGGTATCATAACAATCATCAGGATTTTGTAAAACTAATGTACCTGCATCTGGCTCACACTCTACTGGTGTGATACAATCATTGTCATCTACCACTACTACAATAGGTCCATCAATATCTTCACAATCACAGTTTTCTAGAAGATCGTTCCAGTTATCTCCAAATCCTGGCTCATCACAATCTACACTGTGTGTATAGCTATAAATTTGGTAAGTATCTGGTGCGTGCTCATTTTGAAGAGTACCATTCATAAAGCTTACTTCTTCAATGATACCGTCTGTTCCGACCATTACCCATACGTGGTTGTATTCATCACTCATATTATTTCCAGCCGCTGTTACTAAGAAGTCATATTCTGTATCATAACAATCATCAGGATTTTGTAAAACAAGTGTTCCTGCATCTGGTTCACAAAGAGTTGGAGTTGGAGGTGTATCTGGACCATCAAATCCAAAGTCAGCATCTACGTAGTCTTCACCTGGACCTAACTCAACATCATCTTCTCCATTTGTTGTTAACTCATAACCTTCTGGTAAGTCTGCATCGTTTGCATCCACTACTACTGTGTAGTTACCTGCTGGTAGATCATCAAATAAGTAGAAACCATCTTCATCTGTTTCTGTAGTAGCAAGTAAGTTACCATCTTCGTCATACAAGAATACTGTAATGTCAGCTAATCCTTCTTCGCCTGCACCATCTTCGTTTCCATCTTGGTCATCATCATGCCATACAAAGTTTCCGATGCTTCCTAATGGAGTTGGAGGCGTTGTTGTACAATCTTCTAATGTTACTATAACAGGACCGTCAGTATCATCACAATCACAATTAGCTAACAATTCTGCCCAGTTGTCTCCGAAACCTGGCTCATCACAATCTACACTGTGCGTATAGCTATAAATTTCGTAAGTATCTATGGCGTGCTCATTTTGAAGCGTTCCGTTCATAAAGCTCACTTCTTCGATGATTCCATCTGTTCCAACCATTACCCATACGTGATTGTACTCATCACTCATATTATTACCTTCTGCCGTTACTAAGAAATCATAATCGACATCATAACAATCTGCTGGATTCTCTAATACTAAAGTTCCTGCATCTGCGTCACAAGTTGGAGGTGTATCTGGACCATCAAATCCGAAGTCTGCATCTACATAATCTTCTCCTTGTCCTAACTCAACTGTATCTGTTCCATCTGTTGTTAACTCATAATCTTCTGGTAAGTCTGGATCATTAGCATCTACTTCTACTACATAAGTTCCTTCGTCTAAATCATCAAATAAGTATGTACCATTCTCATCTGTTTCGGTAGTAGCGATTAAGTTACCGTCTTCATCATATAAATTAACTGTGATTCCTTCTAATCCTTCTTCACCTGCATCTTGTATTCCATCTTGGTCATCATCGTGGAATACTGTGTCTCCGATGCTTCCAGGTAAGATAGTAACACAATTTTCAGGATCAAGAGTCACAACAATAGGACCGTCAGTATCATCACAATCACAATTGGCTAATAATTCAGCCCAATTGTCTCCGAAACTTGGCTCATCACAATCTATACTGTGTGTATAGCTATAAATTTCGTAAGTATCTATCGCATGTTCATTTTGAAGCGTTCCGTTCATAAAGCTCACTTCTTCGATGATTCCATCTGTTCCAACCATTACCCATACGTGATTGTACTCATCACTCATATTATTACCTTCTGCCGTTACTAAGAAATCATAATCGACATCATAACAATCTGCTGGATTCTCTAATACTAAAGTTCCTGCATCTGCGTCACAAGTTGGAGGTGTATCTGGACCGTCAAATCCGAAGTCTGCATCTACATAATCTTCTCCTGGACCTAAATCAACTGTATCAGTTCCACTTGTTGTTAATTCATAATCTTCTGGTAAGTCTGGATCATTAGCATCTACTTCTACTACGTAAGTACCTTCTGGTAAGTCATCGAATAAGTAGAAACCATCTTCATCTGTTTCTGTTGTAGCAATTAAGTTACCATCTTCATCATACAAGTTAACTGTGATATTGGCTAATCCTTCTTCACCAGCACCATCTTCGTTTCCATCTTGGTCATCATCGTGCCATACAAAGTTTCCAATGCTTCCAAGTGATACAGTAATACAATTTTCTGGATCAAGTGTTACTACAACAGGACCATCAGTATCATCACAATCACAATTGGCTAATAATTCTGCCCAGTTGTCTCCGAAACTTGGCTCATCACAATCTACACTGTGTGTGTAACTGTAAATTTCATAAGTATCTATGGCGTGCTCATTTTGAAGTGTTCCATTCATAAAGCTCACTTCTTCGATGATTCCATCACTTCCAACCATTACCCATACGTGATTATACTCATCACCCATGTTGTTGCCTTCGGCTGTTACTAAGAAATCATATTCTTGATCGTAACAATCTGCTGGATTTTCTAATACTAGAGTTCCTGCGTCTGGAGCACAAGTTACTGGAGTTTCTGCATCGAAACCGAAGTCTGCATCTACATAATCTTCTCCTTCGTCTAACTCAACTGTATCTGTTCCATCTGTAGTTAACTCATAATCTTCTGGTAAGTCTGGGTCGTTAGCATCTACTTCTACTACATAAGTTCCTTCTGGTAAATTATCGAAAAGATAGTTACCATTTTCATCTGTTTCTGTAGTAGCGATTAAGTTACCATCTTCATCGTATAAGTTAACAGTGATTCCTTCTAATCCTTCTTCACCTGCATCTTGTACACCATCTTGGTCATCATCGTGGAATACAGTATCTCCAATGCTTCCTAATTCTTCACAGCTTTCTTCGACAACTACTGTAATTGGACCATCTGTATCATAACAATCACAAGCTGCTAACAATGCTGCCCAATCATCTCCAAATCCTGGTTCTTCACAATCTACACTATGTGTATAGCTATAAATTTCATAAGTATCTGGAGCGTGTTCATTTTGAAGTGTTCCATTCATAAAGCTCACTTCTTCTATGATGCCGTCTGTTCCGACCATTACCCACACGTGATTGTAAAGACCATCAGTCATATTTTGTCCTTCTGCTGTTACCAAGAAGTCATATTCTTCATCATAACAATCATCTGGATTTTCTAATACTAATTCACCTGCATCTGGCAAACATTCAGTTATTGTTTCTGCATCGAAACCAAAGTCTGCATCTACATAATCTTCACCTGGACCTAACTCTACTGTATCAGTGCCATCTGTTGTTAAGATATAATCATCTGGTAAGTCTGGATCATTAACATCTACTTCAACAGTATAAGTACCTTCTGGTAAGTTATCAAAGCTATAGTTACCATTTTCATCTGTTTCTGTAGTAGCAATTAAGTTACCATCTTCGTCATATAAGTTAACAGTGATACCTTCTAAGCCTTCTTCACCTGCATCCTGTACACCATCCTGGTCGTCATCGTGGAATACTGTATCTCCGATGCTTCCTAATGGTACACACATATCATCAACTTGAACATTTACAGTCTCTGTATCCATACAACCGTTAGCATCTGTTACTGTTACTGTATAATCACCTTCACTATCAAGTGAAACATCTGTAATAGTTGGATTTTGGTCAGTTGAGATAAATCCGTTAGGACCTGTCCAAGAATAAGAACCACCATCACCAGCACCTGAAGCTGATAATTCGATAGTATCTTCACCTTCATCTAAACAAATGAAGTCGTCATCAGCTGTTGCTGTTGCTTCTGGATCTTCATTAATCACAACTGTTGCTGTTGCTGTATCAGTACATCCATTTTCGTCAGTTACTGTTACTGTATATTCACCAGATTCTGAAACTGTTGGATTTTGATCACCTGATAAGAAGCCATTAGGACCTGTCCAAGAATAACTCGTTCCGCCATCTGCTGATAAAGTAACACTTCCATCTTCACAAGTTTCACCACCTTCAGCAGTTGCTTCTGGATTTGGATTGATTACGACCTCTGTAGAAGCAGAATCTTCACAATCACCACTTACTCCAACAACTGTATAAGTACCTGCAACTGTTACTGTTGGGCTTGCTTCACTTGAAACAAAACCATTAGGACCTGTCCAAGAGTAAGATTCAGCACCTGATGCTACTAGCATTACAGGATCACCTTCACAAGCAGGACCATCATTAGAAGCACTTACATCTAAAGAATCATCTACAACAACTGTCGCTGTTGCTGTGTCCATACATCCATTTTCGTCAGTTACTGTTACTGTATATTCTCCTGCTGTTGAAACTGTTGGATTTTGCTCACTTGAAACAAAACCATTAGGTCCAGTCCAAGAGTATTCAACACCACCAGAAGCACCTAAAGTGATCGAACCACCTTCACAGATAGAACCACCTGTTGCTTGAGCGTCTGGATTTGGATTAATTACCACTTCTGTACTAGCATCATCTGTACAACCATTTGCATCTGTAACGGTCACATTATAGATTCCAGCAGTCATTACGGTTGGACTTGCTTCACTTGAAACAAAACCGTTAGGGCCTGACCAAGAGTATTCAACACCACCTGATGCTGATAAAGTAACACTTCCACCTTCACAAACAGGACCGTCATTAGAGGCTGTTGCTTCTGGATTTGGATTGATTACTACAGTTGTAGTTGCTGTTGCTTCACAATCATCTCCACTTGATACAGTTACTGTATACTCTCCACCTTCTGCAACTGTTGGGTTTTGTTCGCTAGAAGTAAAACCATTAGGTCCAGTCCATGAATAGCTTGCACCACCTTCTGCTGAAAGCGTTACTGTTTCACCTTCACAAACAGGTCCATCATTTGAAGCTGTTGCTGTTGGTTCTGGATTAATTGCTACTGTTGTAGTTGCTGTATCTGTACAATCATTAGCATCTGTAACTGTCACAGTATATTCTCCTGCTGTCATTACCGTAGGACTTGCTTCATTAGAAGTGAAACCATTAGGTCCAGTCCAAGAGTAACTTGTTCCTCCACCTGCTGATAAAGTAACACTTCCACCTTCACAAACAGGACCATCATTAGAGGCTGTTGCTTCTGGGTTTGGATTGATTGTTACTGTTGTAGTTGCTGTTGCTTCACAACCAGCTTCATTTGATACTGTTACTGTATAATCTCCTGAAGCAGCAACTTCTGGATTTTGTTGATTTGAAATAAATCCTCCTGGTCCAGTCCAGCTATAAGAAGTACCTCCTGTTGCAGCTAAAGTAACACTCTCACCTTCACAAACAGGTCCTGTATTAGAGGCTGTTGCTTCTGGTGCTGGGCTAACTTCAACTGTTGTAGAAGCCGTATTTTCACATCCATCTTCATCTGTTACTGTTACAGTATATTCTCCTGCGACAGTAGTCGTTGGACTTTGTAAATCAGATGCAAATCCATCTGGACCTGTCCAGCTATATGTTGCTCCACCTGAAGCATTCAATGTAGCTTCTTCACCATCACAAATAGGACCATCATTTGAAGCAGTAGCTTCTGGACCTGCTGAAACAGTAATAGGAGTACAATCTTCTAAATCAAAATCTAAACAAACTGATTGGTCAAATGCACTTAAGATTTCACTTAAGCTTTGTCCAACACCACCATCAATTGGATTACCATCATCTATAACGTAGTTTAATCCGTGTAAACAGTAATCACCTGCTTCTAATACACCGAAGTTACCATCTGTATTGAAAGCAATGATTGTGTAATCAGTTCCTTGTGTAAGGATATATACTTGTTGGAAAGAATTTGCTTGTTGGAAACCTGTAGAGAAGATACCATCAACTGCTTCACCAGTACAATAAACATCTTCGTTTCCATCGATAGTACCTGCAGAAGCATCACATTCTTTAACACACTCATCATATTCATACTCTTGAGTAATAGAACAACCACTTACAGCATCTGTTAAAGTAAGTGTTACAGATGTTTGAACATAAACAGCACTATATGTACTACCTGCATCAAACGGTGTTCCATCATCAATTTGTAAAGTGTAGTTACCAGAACCACCAGAGAATGTATAAGTTACATCGTGTTCACCTGTATCATCATTACATACATCTTCTTCTGTAATAGTTAATCCAGGATAGTAATCAAAGCAAGCTTCCACTCCAATTGCAAAACAAGCATCTTGTGCTAATAAAATAGTCAATGATTGACCTTCTTGTGGTTCAATATCATCTGCCACATAATTGAATGGGAAAACACAGTAAGAACCGGCATTAAGATCTCCAAAGTCTCCTGTAGCACTAATCGCTACAATATCCAAACTACCACTTTCTGTTAATAAGTATGCTTGAGAGTAAATATCTCCTGTTTGGAAATCGCTACCAGCAATGGTTAAGTTTCCATCACAATCTGCATCTGCTGTTACAGTACCTGCATTAGCATCACATTCTTTAGCACAACTTTCAAATTCATATGTTCCAACAAAAGAACATCCAGTTTGAGCATCTGTTACAGTGATCGTAACTGTCGTATTAAGTGGGAAGTCTAATACTGCCACTCCTCCTGTTACATCTGCTGGAGCACCATCATCTACTTGAATTGTGTAGTTATCAGTACCACCAGAAATAACGAATGTTACAGAGTGTAATTGAGTTAAAGGATCACAAGTAGTAGTAGTATCTACTTGTAATGGAGTATTAGCTACTGTAATTGCAACACAAGAAGTATCAGCAAGATCAGAACATCCTAATATCAAATCATTAATAGACATTCCTACTTCATACATTGGAGCATCAGCAATTACATAATTGAAAGGAATAATACAGTAGTCGCCATCTGCAACACCAGAGAAACTACCATCTAAAGAAATATAATCAATTACATTATCGTCACCGCTTGTTAATAAGTAAACTTGAGCGAACTGACTGTTAGGGAAGAAGCCATCTGCTGTTACATTGATATCTTGACCAGAACAGTAAGTATCTTGTGCGCCAACTATTGTACCTGCTTCCGCATCACACTCTTTAGCACATCCATCAATATTAAAAGTTTCCGTTGAAGAACAACCTGCAAGATCAGTAGCTGTAACCTCTAATGAGAAGCTACTTGGCTCTACATAATCGGCTGTATAGAAAGAATTACTATTGCCAATTTCATTGCCATTAACAGTTACAGTATAACCATCATCTGGCGCAGCACCACCTGAAATAGAAAAGCCTACTGAAATAACTCCAGTATCTTCATCACAATCACTACTTATGGTAATCTCTACAGGAGGAGCAGCATCACAGACAGGGTTTCCACCTCCGTCACCACATCCAGCTTCTCTTGTAACAGAGATTGCATTAGAAAGTGCAGCACATTCAGAATCACTTACAATAGAAAGAGCATTTGCTCCAACTGTTGGTGTTTCAGATAAATCACCATCCCAAGTCAACCACCAGATTAAACATTGTCCTTCTCCAGCACCGTCAATAGTAAATGGCGGAGCATCAGGTAATCCTAAAATAGTATTTGTTAGGTCAGTAATAACCCAAGCACCACTTTGTCCTTGACCAGCATCTACAACTTGTACATCAATTGGCTCATCAACTCCATCATCTACACAAATAGAAGTAGAAGTAGAACCATCAGCCAATGCTAATTCGCCTGACTCAGCCGTACAAACTTCTTCTAATCCTAAGTTAAATGCTCCATCTACACTTGCTCCATAAATATCAACGATAACTGTATAAGTAGCTCCGCTAACTGTAGAGAAAGCATATTGAGGCTGCCAAAAAGGATCATTTCCGTCACCAACTTGGTCTTGTCCACAACCATTAATGTTGTTAGCATCTCCATCAGTTAAAATATTTTCTTCTTGTAAAAGAATCAAATCATCACAAGAGCCACGGAATATTTGAAATTCTAAATCATTTTCATAAGCTACAAGAGATGTTCCATCACCATTGTCACCTGTTGCGTATAGATTCCATACAGCACCATCACCATCAAAAGTAAACCATACTGTATTAGTACCGCCACCATTAAAACAATCTCCTAAAATATCTGCATCATTAGCTGTTGCTCCTTGTAAACCAAAAGGTCCATTGATACCAGAAGCTAATACAATAGCTCCGTCACATTCATCATTAGCAGGAACATTATACTCACAACTTCCATCATCTTGGGTAGCATCTGGATTGTAGTTTGATGCACTAGCATCTGTACATCCATCAACGTACTCACAAGAACCATCATCCAATTCAGCATCTGGATCATAGTTTCCTGCAATTGGATCTGTACAACCACAAGCTGGGGCAGGACAAGAATCACAACGTATATATGTTTCTTTACATTCTGTATCCGTTCCACAGGCACCATCATTTAGACTAACCTGCATAAAGATTTCTTCAGACGTTACTTCTAAACAAACTTCATTAGCTCCATGAGCTAATGCGTCACCTGTTAAATCATCATAAATTGTTACATAGTTTCCATTAGAAATAAAACAGTAAGTTTCACCGCTCATAAAGCTGTTTAGAGTATGGTACTCTCCACCATAAATACAAGTGGCAAGTCCTGCATTGGCAGGAGAACCATCACAAAGGCTTGAAATATTAACACCAGAAACATCAAAAGTCAAATAACTGACTCCTAAAGCACAAGCTCCGCTACCTGCAAAGGCACAAGAGCCATCATCTTGTGTAGCATCTGGATTATAGTTTTCTGCATCTGGATTGGTACATCCTAGTATGTATTCACAAGAACCATCGTCTTCTGTAGCATCTGGATTGTAGTTTTCTGCATCTGCATCAGTACAACCAGCAATTAATTCTACAGCCGTAATATTAAAAGCTCCAGGATTATCTCCTCCAAACTCCCATACACGAAGATAGAATACATCCCCTTCATTTCCAGAAAGAGAAACTTGAGAGAAAAGACCCTCACCACCATCATCATTACATGTAACAAATGTCAATGTTCCACAAGAACCTGCGTAAGCTTCCATACCCGAATCGGTAAAACCTCCAGCATCACTTGTAGTCACAACAACACCTCCACTAGCAGGAAGAGTTACAGAAAACCAAACATCATCGCCTTGGTAAAAAGCACAACCAGGTGCAGGATCACCAGAGTCTCCAGCATCTGTGTTATCACCTGTTAAGGTTGTACCCAATTCTAATGCAATTGCACTACTGCAACTACCATTACCAGAAGAAGGTCCACACAAATCATTGTAAGTCATGTGCATTTCTCCAAAGGAACCATTATCATATTTTACAGGTGGATCTGTATCATTGTTGTAGTTAGTTCCTGTTAAATCCACGACAGGACCATTCTCGTCACCTGAAAAGGTAAGATTTGGATCTCCGTCTGGGTCTAATACATCAAAACAGACCTCCGCTACATCTTCCCAGTCTATGGCAATATCGGGACAGGCGGGAGGGGTGCCAAAAAGTGTAGGCACAGATAATACCCAAGTAATGAGGAAATCTCCTGGTGTTCCCCCATCATAACTGTGTTCAGTATATGGTGAGATAGGATCAGTTAGCCCAGAAGGAATAAAAGAACATTCATCACTTGGTGGATCACTAGGGTCGGTACCATCATTCAAATCGAAGTTGATGGACTCATAAGATCCCACGGTAACTCCATCCATACTTGTGCCTGAAAAGTTTATTACAGATGCATCGTACGAAAAACGAACAGAGGAGCTACCTATAAGGTCGGCTCCATCTTGAGACGCAATCTGAATAACAACACAATATTGGTCAGAGTCACAACTGTTAGTGCTTGCCACAAATTGACAATCAACTGACTGAGCTTGTACCTTCGCTCCTAAAATCAGCAGAAGCGTTAGAAACAAACCCGAAAGTGTAGTTTTAAAATTCATAATACTTTTTTTGTGGTTTATATTACAAATTAGATTTAATTTATATATAATTATATTATTGACATTCCTATTCAATACAAAGCTACGAAATAATACACATCAAAGCGAAAAATTACACAGCAATTTTTCACAAAGAATGGTATATTAAAACCATATCAAAGTAAGGTTCTATCATTGGAACAGCCTATATATTGGTATAAACTCTTATCTATCAGTATATTATATTTGGTTTTTATTTTTTATATACTCTTAATTTCTTGTTTGAAAAAAAGCACTATACAGGATATTTTATGAGGTATATTGCCTCTACTCTCCTAAATATTTTCTTTTTTATTTTTAGATTTTATACAAACAAGGTTACAAGGTACAAAGAAACGACAAAATGCCCGAAAAAGCATAGAAAAAACGAAAAAAAAACTTTGTTTGATGGTTCTTAATGATTATTTAATATTGGTTTATAACGTCAATAAAAATACAAAAAAAACTGTTTGAACGTTGGGCGTTAAAGTTCTTTACTTCTAGCTTAATTATGAATCATTCTGTTTACTTTGTTTTTTCTTGATATTTGGAGCGAAAGTTTAGGTATTTCATCGTATTGGAAAGTCCTGCTATCCGTTCTTATTGCTGTGCCTAACTTCTGATGAACAGATGCTATCTGTTCCTACAAAGCCAATCATTACAGCAATACCACTTCTATCAGGGCTAAATCATCACTGTCTCAACGTTTATGATGAGAGGGTTATCAAACTATCAAAACTACTGTTGCTAAGAAGTCCTATTCTCAACCACCTAGACCCGATAGTAGTGGTATCACCAATGTGGCTTGAAACCACAAGTCGAAAAGACTTGCGGTAGAGTGCAAAGCTTTTGGTGATAAGAACGGATAGCGGGGAGACCCAACGCAACGAAGCACTATCCGTTCTCTCCTAATCAAAAATCTTCAATTCTTATGGTAAGGTGACTTCTACAGGTGCTAACTTTGCTTTGTTAGGGACCCATAGGTCATAATCTGTTGCTTGTACAACTCCATCCAAATTACCATCGGTAATATAGTATACAAAAAGTAAGGATGGATTGGTCTTCCATTCTGTAAAATCAGAAATCTGAATGACTGCATCTGTCGTATAATCTGCTCCGAACATCGCATATTGTCCATTAGGCATTGCCTTGAGTTGTTGCGTGCCAAAAGCCATATTAACTGCGGTTCTAAAATCATAGTTCATGCTTGTTGCACCTGTGACTGTGTTATTGCTAATAATGTCGAGGTGATTTCTATGACGTACCAATACATGATAGTCAACTCCTATACTTAGTTGATTGAAAGTAAGTGGCGAAACACCATCCATTGCCACAATAGAACCATCGTCTAATAGTAATCCTGCTTTGCTTTCCATTAATGTTGTTCCTTTGCTACCTGACGCTTGAGGTGTTCCTTCTCTTAATTCGACCAATACCCAATCTACCATATTGGTTGGGAACAGGCTGCTATTACTCACCGCTTCTGTACCTGTATAGTTCCAAGGAGCTGTGTTATATGGTTGACTCAAAGGAATTAAGTTTTGTTGTCGTAGTTCTGTACGCATAAGTCCAGTTACATTATCATAAGCTCCTTCTAAAAGGACATTAACTGATAATTCTAATCCAGATGTAACGCAAGTATTGACTACTGTTTGTTGGGTAGAACTATTGATACAGCCATTTTCGGTGACAGTATAAGTAATGTCAATCGGTGTTCCCCATAGGTTCGATGGTACAGCATTGGGATCAAATATACTGCCTGTCATTCCTACTCCGCTAAAAGTACCTGAAGTACCAAATAAGTTATCAACATTGTCTCCTACACAGTAAGAGGCTGCCAAACCAAAGAAGTTGGCATTTGGCAACGGATTGACTGTTATGGTTTCATCTGTTGAGCTAGCAGAAATACATCCGTTGGCATCTATGATTTGTACACTATAATTTCCTGCTGCACTTACTGTGATACTTTGGCTTGTTGCTCCTGTGGACCATAAATAATTGAATCCTGCACTACTTGTTAATATTACATCATCCCCTTGACAGATAGTAGTTGAACCATTGGTTGTAATCGTTGGTGTAGCTGGTGGTGTATTAACTATAACGGTAACAGGAATTGAAGCAACTGAGGTACAACCATTTGTATCGGTTACTTGTACACTATAAGTTCCAGGCGTTGTAACTGTAATATTGGGTGAAGTTGCACCATTGGACCATAAATATCCTGATGCTGTAGAACTGGTTAGCGTTACACTTCCACCTGCACAAAAACTAGTTGCTCCGCTCGGTGTAATGGTCGGTTGGGCTGGTAACGGATTCACTTTGGTAACGGTGACTGTGGAAGGCGGAGATAAACAGCCATTGGCATCTGTTACTTGTACTGTATAATTGCCTGTTGTATCTACTGTAATGCTTTGAGTTGTAGAGCCATCTGACCATAAATATCCATTTCCTAAGCTACTTGTTAAGACGACATTGTCTCCTTCACAGAAGGTCGTAGGTCCGTTGGCACTAATCGTTGGAGCTGCTGGTAATGCTTGTACAATCACTTCGGCAGGTCGATTACTTGCATAAAGATTGCCAATATCAACGCAGGTTCCATTGGCTATGTCTTGTTGAATTTGGGCAATATTGGCTGGAGCCAAATTGGATAAGTAAGTTGTAACAGATGTTGTTGGATTACCTGTATCATACGAAATTCCCCATATTGCATAAGTTCCAACAGATAAAGATGCGAAATTGAAATCACCTGTTGCATTATAATTGATGATGGTGTAATTGGGCGCATCATCAGACGTAAGAATGTATGCATACTCATGGGTTGCACCTGGATCAGTTTCATCGGCTGCTGTGTAATTGTGGGTAAATGCTCCTAAATCATCTCCTTGACAAACAACGATTGGATCCATTTCTCCAGTAGGTACAACCAAATCTCCTGCATCTGATGCAATGGCACAACAAATGTATTCTAATTGTACATCTAAGTTAATAATGGAGTCGTTGACAAAATTTACGGTAATGGTATCACTTTTGTAACAAGGAGCACTATATACCACATCATAGCTTCCACAATAAGGAATACCTGTTGAATAAAAGCCTGTTACGTCACTCATCGTTTCTTCGTCGCTGTAGTTTAAGATATCAACCATTGCATTCGGAATAGGATTTCCAGTAGATTGGTCAGTAATAGTTCCTTCAATTCGGGAAGCATAATTGCAATCTGCTCCTAATACAAATAGACCTTGTTGACGATCAGAGGCAACAATCTTTCCAGAAGGAAAATAAGGATATACCCCCCAACATCCACTAAATCCGCCTCCTGAATTGGGTGAGGTATCATAATTTTCAACAATCACCATATTACTAGGGTCTGATATATCTGTAATTACTACACCAGATGTATAATAAGAGGTTACTACAAAATCGCCTTTTATAAAGACATTGTGTGGTGTCACATTGGTTCCTGGAAAACTTTGGATATTATCTAAATGAATAATATTATTTAAATTAGAGACATCATAACTATTGATACCGAGACCTGAATTTCCTCCTACTTCATCTACGGCTACCAATGTTTTTCCATCATCGGTTACCCAACAAGCATGGGTAAAGTCTCCTGGCGTGGGTTGTAATGCCATAATGGTTCCATTGCTCGTGCTAAAAGTAGCGGCTTTATTGGAAACATCTATTACACCAAAAGTTCCTCCATAGATATGAGATGCCCACATGGTATCTCCTCTTACAAATCCATCATGGATATAGGTTTCATTGGTTCCAATGATGTTTTGTGGATACATTCCTAGATAGGTTGGATTGGTTGGATTGCTCGCAATATCTATAAACAATGTACCTCTATTGGTGGTTTGTCCTGGTGGATTAGAAGAACATGTCGCTCCAAATAAATATCCTACTCCATTTTCATCAATAAAGATATTGTGGGAATCGGTATAACCTACTCCTAAAGCTGTATTGTAAGTGGTAATGTTAGAAGTAGCTGGATTGGTTGTCAGGTTGGCAAGGTCTATAATTAATAAGCCTCCACCACTAGCAGATTCGTTGATGACATAAGCATAATTGTCCCATGTCTTTAAGTCTCTCCAAGTGATACTTACTCCTGGTATTGTGTGTATTTCTGTTGGCGGATCTGTACCAATGTCTACAATAGAAACTGCATCTTGTACCCCAACCAACGCAAATTCATTTCCATTGGGGTCTGTATATCCCCATATATCACTTACACTATTGTTATATGGTAAGTTTCCATACAATCGCATTTGGAAAGGATCAACGATAAGATCCAAAGTATCACTTTGTGTACAGCCATCTGTACCTGTAACTGTTAATATATAAGAACCATCTGCATCCACAATAGGTGTTGCTGTTGTTCCACCAGAAACGATGTTGCCTCCATTAATGGCAGTCCAGTTATACATCACACCTAAACCAGTAGAAGCACTTGCATCCAATGTGGCTGTCTGACCATCACATTGTTCTAATATCCCTGCTACTGCATTACAAGTATTACCAATCACCAAAGTTTGAAGGGTATCACATACATTATAACCTTGTGCAGTTGTAACACAAGCCTCATTTTCGATATAGATTGCGTCTATAATTTTGACATCATCGACATACCAACCATCTTGACCAACAAAACCATCAGAGGCAAAACGAAAACGAATCATTATATTTTGTCCGACAAAAGAGCTTAAATCTACGACTGTTTCAATATAGCCTCCACTCGTTCCTGTAAAAGCTTGACGACCAGAAATAGCACTTGCCTGATTGACTTGAATACCATTGTTATAACCATTCATTGTCATAAAAGGTCCTAAGTCAGCCCAAGAGCCTCCATTGTTGGTAGAATACTCAACGACACCTCCGTCCCATGTGACTTCTGTATCATAAGAATGGAAAAAACGTAATTCTGGACTTACTCCTGATATGGGATAAGAACTTGCCAAAGTTAAGGCTTGATCACTTTCAGAATCTATATTTTCTGCATACCAAGCATTGGTTCCACTATTGGCAGTAGTTGTATTGGTCCAAGTTTGGGTAACAGCAGTATTTAAACTAGCACTCGTCCAATTTGCATTTCCACTTTCCATATCATCATTAAAAATAAAAGTAGAAGCAATAGGAAAATTGACATTGGCTTGAAACGAACAAGACGCTGTTTGTCCAACAGGAATACTTGTAGCTGTTGAAGTCACCACATTTCCACTTGCTGTTGCTCCACAAGAAGATGAGCCATTGACAAAAGTCGTATTGGCTGGTAAATTATCTGTGTAGATTACATTGGTTTGTGTCGTAGATGTATAATTTTCGGCAGTCAAAGTATAGGTAATAGAACCGCTTTGATTGACCTGTGAGACATTCGCTGTTTTCTTAAAGATGATGGTATCATTACAAGTAGGTGGCATGTCGAATGCTTCAGTACCATCTGTGATACTGGTGCTAGACCCTTGATTGGCACTATAACCTAGTCCTCTATCCGCAAAAGCTTGCCAGATTAGACATTGATTGGCTCCACCATTATTGATTTGGTCGGCTTGTAAAATAGCATCTCTTCCATCTACAAATCCAGGACTACAGGGTTGTAACTTGATACCATCAATAACCAGTTGCATCGCAATATTATTACCACCTGTTCCATTGTATAAGTCTGGGTCCCATCCATACTGTCCAATCAATGCCCAAGTCATATCCCAAAGCATTGTTGACCAAACAAATCCAACTCCATGTGGTACTGCTTGACTCCCTACATTGCCATAGGTATAAGGATTGATGGCTGTATTGGTTGAATAAGGAGCTGGACGAATACCTGTTCCATTGGTAGGTTGATTTTGAGCAAAGGTTCCGACTCCTCTAACATCTCCACCAACATCACCTGCTTCAATCGTCATCATTAAACCAAACCAATCACTCCAACCCTCTCCCATTTGTTCAGTATTACTTAGACACCCAGAATTAGAAGGTCCACCTGCCAAACGAATAGAAATTCCATGACCATATTCATGGGCTATAATTCCATTATCCAAATCGCCATCTATATTAGCCGTTGTCCCTGTACTAGAAAGTGAGATGTTTACTGTCGGGATTGCTGCACGAATTGCTGCACAATCGGCTTGGCTTATCATTACAGCAGGAATAGTTACAGTTGGATCTGTTCCTCCCATCGCAATAGGTCCTCCTGCTACATTGTTACACACCACACAAGCAATGGCTCCTGCATCTTGAGCATTTTTAACTTTTACGGTAAAGTTACAATTTCCTCTATCTACCAAAGCAATGTTACCATTAATGGCCGTAGTATTGATTAGTGGATTACAAGCCTCTGAAGGAGCAGCAGTACCATCATCTGCAATAACCAGATTTCCTGTTAACATTGAAGGAGATATAGGTAATGCTCCTCCAAAACCTGCTGGTAATGCTCCATAAGAACCCGCAACGCCTCCTGGAGAATTTACTGTAAAATTTACGGTTGCAGAGGAAGTCCATTCATACATTTGCATTCGCCCATTGGTTCCATCAGGAGGCGTAGAGAAATTAGCATTATTGGTTCCTCCTCCGTCTTGTGCATCCGCTTCTACATAATCATTACCGGCTCCTCCCCTACCATAGTTATTGCTTTGGAAGTTTCCACTCGCTTCATCAAATCCATACTGATACCATACATCATGCATTACATTATTCCAATAAAACAAATTGGTAATAGCTGCATCTTCATAAGTAGCAGGAGCATTGTTTAAATTAATTGGAAAATTAAAATCCAAACTTGCTGTTCCATTGGGTGCATTTCCTGGAACATTGTTGTTATCTCTGTCTTCAGCAGCATATACATTATTTCCACGAGTGATGGTATATTCTGCTCCGTTTGCTCCATTCGTATCGTGCCATCCAAAAGGAGAAGCTACTCCGCCATCTGCGGTCCAAGGACTTGAAACTATCGTACGACCTCCATGATTGGGACTTTCAACAGGAATCGCATAAACATTGTACGTATTGGCTAATACAGGAGCTGCATTGGCAGAAGTGGGTGCTGGTTTTTTAATAGACGCAGGAATATTAGCACTTTCACAAGCGGCATGATCATGAGGCACATCCCATTCACAATAAGTGGTCCAGTTGTGTTGATATAATACCTCTCCTGTTTCGGCATCTATTTTCATAGACCACCAATCAGAATTTTTGACCATAGAAATGGATAAATCCCAAGTGAGTCTGACTTTTCCTTCTGATGTTAAAAAATAGACTAAACGAACAGGAATTGGTTCTCTTGAGATAGTGTTGTCTTCAAAAATGGTCATTTTTTCCACATTTGAGACTTCTTTACTAGGTTTAATTTGTTGTCTAAAAGGTATTTTTAGATGCAAAATGGCTTTTTCCAATGCTTCTTCTGCCGAAAGAACTGGCTCCTCCATATTGATTTTTTCACTCAAATTGGGAATAAAGTGTACATATGCATTCGCAACTTTTCCATTTCTCAAAATGGCTAAGTTGGCAGTTGCATTGGATACTTCAAGTCCTTTGTGCGTTTGCTTAAGATACAGATGTGTTACCTGATTGTGTTTCGAGGTGTATTCATCTGTAATCTTTGGATGTTCAATATCTTGCAGGGTAAAACCTTGTTCATCTTTGGTTTTATTCAGATATTCAATAGCTGTATCCAAAGAAGATTGAGCGGTTAGGAAAAGGGGGGAGATTGTTAGAAATAAAAAGAATAGCGTAAATGTGGATTTTCTTAAAAGTGATGTTGTGTTGTGAGAGTTTAGATGTAGAAATTTTTGTTGCATAGAGTAATATCTGTTGTTAAAAAATGAAATTGGAAGTTATAGTTTTAAATACACATAACCCATTATTGTTCGCAAAAATCACACCCAATTAAAACTCTTTGTATGGTGAAAGACACATACTAACAGGGCTTAAGCATCTTTTTTACATTTGTAAAGGTATGTATTGAGATTACGAATATTTTTAATAAAAATGTTTGAATCTTACTTGTTCAATATGTAATGGGTAGGGTTCTTAAAAATAGGAGAATTTATCAATTATTGGCTGGTAAGTAAAAGAAAGTCATAAAACGGTTCCATTCGTGATTTTTAAGTTGTAGGAGCGAAAGGTAAGATACTTCGTCGTTGCAGAAAGTCCCGCTATCCGTTCTCATCCTCTACAAAGAGGATACCACTTCTATCGGGGCTATTTTGAACAGTCTCTATTTCTTGAAAGCGGATTTGAGATCACAAAAGGGCAAAAAAAAAGCTTAGGACTTAACTATTTTAAATCCTAAGCTCAACAAACAC
>JAHDBB010000596.1 GCA_020630635.1 Chitinophagales bacterium | reverse complement strand
TGGAATAGTTTATTTCTGATCTTTCACATAAATCAATCGGATTGCTGGTTCATAACTTGGTTAGCAATCCGATTGAAGCGATTTATTCTTTAATTAAATTCTGAATTTTAAGGCGTTGTGTCCTTTCCAAAATAGCCCCGATAGTAGTGGTATTCGTGTCGCAGCGTTGGCTACCCAAAACCTAGCCACACGAATGAGAACGGATAGCGGGACTTTCCATAACGATGAAAGAGAAACCTTTCGCTTCTCTAAAAAATTCTTTGCTCAAATACACCTAAAAATAGAATAGTGAAACAACAAAAATAACTTATTCCATGTGACATCGACATTTTCCGATTTTTGGCGTTGAAAATACTCGTCGTAGCCCTGCTATGACTGCGTTTTTCGCCTAAAAAATCAAAAAATCTCTTAGTCCCATTTTGGAATACTTTATTTCTGATCTTTCACATAGGATTATTGGAGATTAATAGGATTTCTGTTCAGGTTTAGTTTAATCTTGTCATTGGGTTGCTACTCCCTTACTTCGACTTCAAAGCTGACTCGTTCTGCTACATTCCGAACTCCGTCAAAGGCATTGAGTGACAACCGATAATTGCCGACTGTCAATGTATTGGGTATTTGATATTCAAAGTCAAAATCGTAGGTCAAATCCGTATCGCTGTCAAAAACAAAAATCTTATCGGTGCTAAAGGTATTGCCTGAGCTTAGATCGGTGTAGGTCAAAAATAAAACACCATTGCCTCCATCGCTCAAAGAAAAATCATCTGTTACTTGCCCTTTAAAAACGATATTGCTTCCTTTGGCAGCCGAAAAGTTGGAAGTATTCGGTTCTGTTACTGTTATATTGGGAGATACTTCATCCGTAGGGTTCAATGTTTGAATGGTATAGATGTTTCCAAAAGTATCATCGTTTCCAGCTTCATCTAAAACTTGAAGGCTAAAATGATAACTGCCTGTTGTTACATTTTCGGGAGCTTCTAAACTTAAAGTCACTGATTCTTCTAGACCTTCTAAGTCTTTGATTTCCAAGACAGTCCAATCTATTGTTTGATTTTCTACCGCTGGGCTTGGTGTGCCAATTGCGGCATTGCCTCCATGACCATGACAATCAAAATTATTGTGGATGTCTATCTTGTATTCGGATAGTGCCACATCATCTGAAAAAGTGACTTCAATATCAAGTGATTCGCCTCCTTTCATAACAAATACGTCGTCTTCTATCCCTCCACAGACTTCGGTGGTAATGGGAGAAGGACTTAGTGATTGATATTGGATGGTGGGGGCTGTGACATCCACTTCTGCTTTGTCACAACCTATCAAAAAGGTAAACAATCCGATTAATATATAGAAACAAATCTTCTTCATTAATTTAATTTTTTTAGGAGAATAATATTAGAACTGCAAAAATGCAACAATGTTGCAATATTTTGTTTCAATTATAGTTAGAAAAATATAATTTATGTAATTTTACGTCATGAAAAAACCCGTTTTAGCCATATTTATTTTGTTACTACACTTTTCTATCCAACTTTTTAGTCAAATAAGTGGGGTTATTCTAGATGAACATACAGAAGAAAGTCTCCCTTTAGCCACTTTGTTATTGTTACCAGATAGTGTTTACACCACTAGTGATTTTGATGGTTATTTCTCTTTTCAAAACCTAAAGGATGGTCGTTATCAAATTTATGTTTCTTATGTAGGTTTTGAGCCTTATTCTACCTATGTTCAAGTAAAGGATAAAAAATCTCCTAAGCTCACCATTTTATTACATCCAGATCATGCGACTCTTCATACTATTGAGATTACTGATGAACATGCGAAACAGGAAGAATCATTGACTAATGAACATATCAATAAGGATTTTATCACAGAAAATCTACAAGGTGCTTTGGCTAAATCTATTGAAAAATTACCAGGTATTAGTGCAATCAATGTGGGCGTAGGAATTGCCAAGCCTGTTATTCGAGGCTTGTCTTCCAATCGAATCATTGTCAATCATCAAGGGATCAAACAGGAAGGACAACAATGGGGAAATGATCACGGTTTGGAAATCGACCAGTTTGATGTAGAACGAGTCGAAATTATCAAAGGTCCAGGCTCTTTGCAATATGGCTCGGATGGATTGGGTGGCGTTATCAACATTATGCCGAGCAAAATTATCCCTAAAAACACTTTTAGAGGAAGTCTGTTGGGGGTTTATAAAAACAATAATGAACATATCGGTGGTTCTGCTCATATAGGTATCAACAAAAATAATTTCTTTGTCAATGCTCGTTATTCTCGTCAAGACTTTGCCGATTATCGAGTTCCTGGAACCGAATTTGTATACAATGACTTCATCTTGCCCATCCATAATGAAACGCTGAAGAATACCGCAGGCAATGAGGAAAGTTATAGTGTGGCATTGGGAACTAGTCAAAAATGGGGCGTTACTCGTTTACATTTTAGCAAATACTTTTTGGAAGCAGGCTTATTTTCAGGAGCTGTTGGGATTCCTCGCTCTTATCAATTAGAAGATGACTTGAATAACCGAGATATTGATGTGCCTAAACAGGAAGTCACCCATTATCGAGCATCTATCAATCAAGCCTTTCTTTTAGGAGAAGATCACTTGGTCATTGATGCAGGATTTCAGCACAACCTTCGCCAAGAATTTTCTAATCCCGAATTTCACAGTATTCGTGCTTCTGAATTGAATCCGAATAATACACTTGCTTTGGAATTGGCTTTAGAGACGTTCAGTTTGGCAGCTCACTATGAAGATCACTTACGAGATGAACATGATGAAAATGACTGGCAATTTGTTTATGGTTTCAATACGCAATGGCAAAATAATCAACGAGGCGGCTTTGAAATTTTATTACCCAATTTTAGAACATTTAGAGGTGGGATTTTTTCGATTGCTGAAAAAAAGCTAAAAGAAAACTGGCTCATCAATGGAGGGGTTCGTTTTGATTATGGCACCAATCGTACTGAATTTTATCAACAATATGTGTATGATAGTAATGAAAATATTTTAGACTCTTTGAGTGCGCCCCAAACCGATGATACCTTTTTCAATTGGTCAGCCTCTGTCGGTTCCAATCTTACCTTACAAGGCGGCACTTGGATTTTGAAAACCAACTTAGGAAAAAGTTTTCGGGTTCCTTATCCTTCCGAGACCGTATCCAATGGATTGCATCATGGGACCTTTCGTCATGAAGTCGGCACACCTGATTTGACATCAGAACATGGTTATCAACTTGATGTAAGTTTGGATACTAAACGTAAAAAGTTTTGGGGAAGTTTGGCTTTTTATTTCAACTATTTTGACAACTACATTTACTTGGCTCCAACAGGTAGTTTTTCGCCTTTACCAGAAGCAGGTCAATTGTTTCGTTATCGTCAAGATGATGCAATTTATACAGGTGGGGAATTACAATGGACTTATGATGTTTTTTCCTTTTTGCGTTTACACCAAGCCATTGACTTTATCCAAAGCTACAATCCCAAAACTAGACTAGCCCTTCCTTTTACTCCACAACCTTCTATTAAAACTGATCTGCGTTATAGCCTTATTAATCAACAATGGTTAGAAAATTTTTATCTTGAATTGAGTCATCAATATCATTTTGCGGCAAGTGGTCCTTTGCGAGTAGATCGAACTGAACGAGCGACTCCTGCTTATCAACTTTGGGGTTTGGGTTGTGGGTTTGACCTTAAATTGGGTAAACAAACCATTGAGACCAATTTCCAAGTTCAGAATCTATTGAATACTTCTTACCTTAATCATTTGAGTCGTTATCGTCTTATTAATGTTCCAGAGCAAGGGCGTAATTTTATTGCTTCGATTAAGATTCCATTTAATGGGAAGTTGTAACTTCATCCTGAAGAAGTAAAGCGTTTTTTCGTTTTGAGAAAATTCGTGAATTTTCTTTACATATTTTTTTAGGAGCGAAGGGTTTTTCTTTCATCGTTACAGAAAGTCCCGCTATCCGTTCTCATTCGTGTTGCCAACGTTTTGCGAAGCCAACGCTTC
>JAHDBB010000595.1:1329-4025 GCA_020630635.1 Chitinophagales bacterium | reverse complement strand
ATACCTGTGTTCAAAGGTCCAGAAATGCTAGCCTTTATTTTGACGACTCCTCAATATGTGATGAAGCAAAAGCAGAGGAAACATACCAGAAAATATTTGAAATCGGCAGCACATCAAGAGATAGTCAAGCAGATAAAAAACTACCAAGAAATTAGATCAAATGGTGATACTGTTAGATTTGATTGTTTGGATAAGGATTGTTTGAAATTAAGACTTAATATAAAATAGCTTTTAATGTCAAAATTCTAAAACAGTTCTGTTTGTGAAGCGTTGTGTCCTCAACCTAATAGCCTCGATAGTAGTGGTATCGCTGTATGAGCTTTGCACCACCAGTCGAAAAGACTGGCGGTATGGCTCAGCAACAGCGATAAGAACGGATAGCGAGACTTTCCATTGCGACGAAGTAATTAACCTTTCGCTCCTAAAAATTTAAGAATTAAATCTCATCCCCTTGTTCGGTGTCAGGAAAAGCAATCTGGTCAAGACGAGTTTTAACACTGTCCTTGAAAATATTGTAAGCAGGAACTAAGTGTTCTTTCAAAGGATCTGCATCCGGTAATTTTTGCTTGTAAGGATCAACTTGTTTGCCATGTTTCCAAAAACGATAACAAACATGGGGACCTGTGGCTAAACCAGTACTTCCGACATAGCCAATAACCTCGCCCTGTTTTACCTTTACCCCACGCTTAATTCCTTTCGCAAATTTGGACATATGTAAATATTGGGTAGAATATACCCCATTGTGGCGAATTTTAACATAATTACCATTGCCACGATTACGAGTTGCAGCCGTTACGGTACCATCCGCAGTTGCCATAATGGGTGTACCTGTTTTAGCAGCATAATCTGTCCCTAAGTGTGGTTTATTTCTTCGCAAAACAGGATGAAAACGCTTCTTTTGGTAGCGAGAAGAAATGCGAGAATACTTTAAAGGAGCTTTTAGAAAGACTTTGCGTAAACTTTCTGCATTTTCATCATAAAAATCGCTTCCACTCGGAATATCTTCATGCTCATAATGAATGGCATAAAAATCATCTTCATAGTGTTTGAAATAAGCGGCTCTAATCTCGCCAACGCCAATAAATTCGCCGTCTGCATATTTTTCTTCATAAATGACTTTGAACCTATCGCCTTTTTGAATTTTAAAGAAGTCAATCGTCCAAGCATATACTTCAGACATTTTAGCGACTAGCATTTGTGGGAGTCCATTGTCTTGCATGGATTGGGAAAGAGAAGAGTAAATAACGCCAGATGCTTCGTTGAGGCGAGTGGTAATTTCTTTTTGTACGATGCGAACATCCAAGCTATCACGCATATCAAAGACCACATATTCGGTAGGTTCATGTTCATAGACCATCATCTCGGCTTTTTCCGATTCGGCAGAACAAAAAATGGTATAAGGACGATTGGCTTTGATGTGTCGAACATCAAATATATCTTTGGTTTGCCTGACCAACTTATCGACCAATGAATATTCTACATTGCAAGCTCCTAGTATATCTGCTAGAAATTCATTGCGTTTGATCATATCTAAATGGATGGTGTAATCACTAGGATTTAAACCAAACATCGAAAATTGATTGACCGCTAAGGTTGATTCTTCAGTTGGTTGAGTTTCTTCTTTAACGATGGGCATAGGTTCTTCAATTAATTCTTCTTCATAATTGACTTCTATGTGAAAATCATCGTCTTCTATATCAGTATAAGTGTCTTTTGCTTGAAACGGATTGAACGTAATAAATAGCACAAACATACCTACAATGGCAGCAACTGCCACTCCATATTTATAATTCATGTAAAGTTTAGTTAATTTTAGTCTTGGCGTTTTCTAATGTTGGCGCATTTATAGAGTAGGAGAAGAGTTAGTTTTTAAGCAAATGCTTTAATTAGATATCCAATTTCAGTTTTAATAATTACGATAGAGAGGGTAATAGATTGTTAGTGGAGGCTAAAATTAAGAAAGAATTTAGAATTTTCAAGTTTTTTAGCTGTCCTTAACATTACAAATTTTATGTCATATAAAAATCCCAGATGATTTTTACAAAAAAAATGAACCATCAAGACACCCAAATCTTATAAATCGGCATCTAATACAATAGATAATTCATCCTAGCGGTTATCTAGATGAAGTCCTTTATTTTTAAAAATTCAGCTTATGTACAAAACGATACTTTTTTTACTCACTACCTTATTTTTCTTCAATTTCCTCACACCAGAAAAAACAGGAACTATTGAAGGAATCATAACAGACGAAAATAAAGAGCCATTGATTGGCGCAACTATTGTAGTTGA
Organism: Chitinophagales bacterium; assembly: GCA_020630635.1. Lineage (GTDB taxonomy): Bacteria > Bacteroidota > Bacteroidia > Chitinophagales > UBA2359 > JAHDBB01. The sequence continues at coordinate 1,733 of JAHDBB010000595.1, read as the reverse complement.
AGGAGCTACAACAGGAACTACAGCAGACTTTGATGGAAAATATAGCTTGAAATTACCTGTGGGAACTTATAATTTGAGTGTTGTTTACATTGGTTATGAAGACCAAACTATTAAAAATATAAAAGTCAAAGAAAATCAAGTAACCCAAGTAGATTTTGTCTTAGAAGAAAGTCAAAGTGTATTAGAGGAAGTCACCATTACAAGTAGCAAACGAAGTGAATCTGAAGCCAAACCTCTTTTCAAAGTTCAAAAAAATAAATCTAAGGGAAAGAAAAGAAAAGCTAAAAATGCGCCTGCTCCTCGACAAGCTAGTAAGGAATCTGCTTATGAATCTGTAGGACAAGATGGGGCAGATGGTGTTACAGGACCGCAAGGAGCAACAGGAGCAGGTGGTGCACAAGGAC
>JAHDBB010000595.1:0-1229 GCA_020630635.1 Chitinophagales bacterium | reverse complement strand
TTGACCGCAGGCGAAGTCCATGATTTTAGCAAATGGGAACTCTGGCAAGACATCACCCAAGACGAGTTAAAACAATGGAAAAAACAATGGAAAATTTTCCCACAAGAACGCTATATGGTGCAATTGACCAGTCATACAGGCGCACCCATCGTGGATGCCAAAGTCCAATTGGTTCACAAAAGTAAAGTCCTTTGGGAAGCCAAAAGCGACAATACAGGAAAAGCCGAATTATGGCTCAGTTTATATGAAAAGGCGGATGTTAATGATAACAAACTCAATATTTTAGTCGAATATCAAGGAGAAAAATACGCCATTAACAAAGTTACCGAATTTCACAAAGGAGTGAATCATTTAGAAATCAATACGGCTTGTAATTTGACCGATGTGATTGATATTGCTTTTGTGGTCGATGCCACAGGTTCTATGAAGGACGAAATTGATTATTTGAAATCGGAGTTAGGTGACATCATCCAGCAAATCCAAAATGAGTCTTTGGAACAAACGGTCAGATTGGGAAGTGTCTTTTACAAAAGCTTTGGAGATGATTATGTAACTAAGAAATCAGACCTTTCTACTAATTTCAGTCAAACTGTCGAATTTATAAAAGGCAAAAGGACTGGAGGTGGACGAAGTGCAGAAGCGGTTGAGACGGCTTTAGAAGTGGCAGTCAATGAGTTAGAATGGAGCGAGAAGGCAACTGCCCGATTACTATTTTTGGTATTAGACGAGCCGCCAGCCAATACCGATGACATTATTCAGCGGATTCAAGTGGTCAATCAACAAGCGGCTGCCAAAGGCGTGCGTATTATTCCTGTGGCGTGTAGTGGAACCGATAAAAGTACGGAATATTTGATGCGAACATTGGCTCTTTCCACCAATGGAACCTATGTGTTTTTGACCGATGATAGCGGCATAGGTCTTTCACATATCAAGCCCACTACCGATGAGTTCGATGTCGAATTATTCAATGACTTACTGATTCGTTTGGTCAAGCAATTCACCTATTTACCAGAATGTAAGGAGGAAGCAATGGCGATTCAAGAAGATCAGCCTGTTGAAACAACTTCAGAACCAGACCCCGATGTCCCCAATAATACGCCTTTGATAGAGGACGATTTCCAAATCAAATGCTATCCCAATCCAAGTGAGGGCATCGTCAATTTAGAGATTCCCAAAAAGATAGAGGAGTTATTTGTGACGGATGCGACGGGCAAGATTTTGATGCGTTT